>JBCBSA010000432.1:0-2230 GCA_039819425.1 Planctomycetota bacterium | reverse complement strand
CAAGCTTGGCGGCGATGGCCTCGATCGATTCGTCGGTGGCGTCGCCGCGGATCTGCTGGGCGAAGAGGCGGATCTGAAGGGGGAGCAACTCCTCCGAAAAATCATCGCCCGACGAAAGCACGACCGCCCGTTCGACCGCGTTTTCCAGCTCACGCACGTTGCCCGGCCAGGGATAGCGAAGCAGCGTATTGAGGGTGTCGCGGCTGATCTTCTTGACGTCACGCTGGTTTTCACGGTTGTAACGGTCGAGGAAGTGATCGATCAATCGGGGGATGTCCTCGCGGCGAGACCGCAGCGGAGGCAGGTTGATCGTCACGACGTTGAGCCGGTAATACAGGTCCTCGCGGAACGCGCCCTTGCGGACTTCTTCTTCGAGTTCGAGGTTGGTGGCGGCGATGACGCGGACATCGGTCTTGATGGTCAGGTGGTCGCCGACGCGTTCGAATTCGCGCTCCTGAAGCACCCGCAGGAGCTTGACCTGGAGTTGGGGGTCGAGCGTGCCCACTTCGTCCAGAAAGATCGTCCCGCCGGACGCGGCCTCGAAGCGCCCGATCTTGTCTTTGACCGCGCCGGTGAAGGCGCCCTTGATGTGGCCGAAGAGCTCGGACTCGAGGAGTTGGGGCGACAGGGCGCCGCAGTTGACCCGGATCAGCGGCTTGTCGCGGCGTGGGCTGTTGTAGTGGATGGCCTTGGCGATGAGCTCTTTGCCGCAGCCGGTCTCGCCCAGCAGCAGCACGGTGGCCCGCGACGAGGCGACCTGACCGATGGTGCTCAGCACGTCGAGCATGACCGGGCTGGAGCCGATGATGTTGTCGAACCGGTACTTGCTGCGGAGGTTGTCCTTCAGCTGCGCGTTCTCGGCCAGCCACTCTTCTTTCTCGAGCTGGACTAGGTTGTGGATCCGGATGGTTTGGGCGATCAGGCCGGCGAAGATCTTCAACAGACGGGCCTCGGCGTCGAGTGTCTGCTTATCGACAAAGGGCTTGTCGATGCTGATCGTGCCCACGTACTGATCCCCGTCTTGGACCGGTACGCAGATAAAACTGAGGACTTGCCGCTGATTCGAGTCTTCGAGTGCTCGGCTGCGGGTGCGGTTGAGGAAGTCGGGGTGGTCGGCCACATCGGGGATAACCGCCGGCACCCCGGTCTCCATCACCCGCCCGGTCACGCCCTCGCCCACTGCATAACGCCCCCGCTCCTGTTCCGCGGGGGTCAATCCGACCGACGCGAAAGTACGCAATTGCCCAGACGCCTGGTCGAGCAGAACCAGCGTTGCCCGCTGAATTTGCAGGCGATCGCTGAGCAGGCTCATGGCACGCTGAAACACTTGGCTTAACTCAAGCCCGTCGCCAAGGATTTGGCTTATTTCTTCAAAAATGTCTAATTCTTGTTCATCAAAATCCATGCCCTGCTAATTAAATCACCAATAATCACGATCCGCAAGCTTCATCTCGAAGATCGAGTGCGCACAAACACGACCAAAACCCAAACATAAAAAAAGATAAGCGAGTATATTTTTTAAACCTCTTTTTTACATCGTTTTTTCGAATTCACGGCACGCCGAAATACGCGAAATGTGCGCACCACAATGACGGTCGGCCCTCTGGTGTAGGCCACGCTTTTCACCGGAGTTCGCCCCCGCTATGCCTGACCCGCATTCGCCGCTTCCAACGGTTCCCACCGAGCGTCTTTTCGATGCCGTGCTCGTGGCGCATCGGGCCGAACGTCGTCCCTGGCTCGAACGGCTGTGGAATTACTATCGCAACCCCGTAGAACGCGGTTCGCATCCCGGCGGCGATGCGGGGCACACCGCCCAAACTCGAGGGCTTCCTCTACGCCTGACCCAGCCCGGCGGCGAGCACCTCCGCGAAGTGGTCGTCGAAAACGACATCGCTTGGCGTGTCCATGCGCTCGTCGACTTTATGTTCGGCCAGCCGCTGCTGATCCAGAGCCGGGCCGAGGGAGCGGGGCGTGCGGAGGTGATCACCGGCTTCCTCGCCGACGTGTTTCGGGCGAACGGCGGCGAAGGCTTTTTCCACGACTTGGCCTTGCTCGGCTCGGTGTACGGGTACGTCGATGTTCTGGTGCGTTTCCCCAGCGGCGATGAGCCCCCGCGGCTGGACCTGATCGAGGCGACGCGGGCGGTGCCCCTTCTCCACCCCGACGACTACCGCCAGCTCGATGCTTACCTCATCGACGTACCCGTACACCGAGCCGAGCAAGGCCAAGT
>JBCBSA010000431.1:0-2268 GCA_039819425.1 Planctomycetota bacterium | reverse complement strand
ATCGCGATCCGAATCGATTCGGCAAGCCGTGAAACACTCGTCGTTTCATGAAATCGGCCCGAAACACCCTCGACCGAGCCGATTGTCTTTGGGGGCGGGACACCCCGAAATCGACGAAAACCCCTTTTTATTCATCGTTTTTCACCATGAAGACCTCGATTTCGAGCCGGAGCCAAGTTGGGCGCTTGACATCTCCAGGCATCAAGATAAACTTTCAGGGAACAGTTTCATTTGTTGTTCGTGTCTTGTAAATCATCCAAAACGTTTTATAATCAAAAATCAGAGTCTGATTCTTCCTGACTGCACCTCCGCCTCGCCTCCCTCTCGAGAGATCCATGTCCAGCGTCCGTCAAATCGCCAAGCAGGCCGGTGTCTCCATCACCACCGTGTCCCGCGTGCTGAACAACCACCCACGGGTGAGCGAGCGGCTCCGTGAGAAGGTGCTCGCCGCCGCCAACGAGTCCCGCTACGTCGCCGCCGTCGGCAAGCGTTCCACCACCAACATCGCCTTCGTCTACACCGGCGAGCCGTCCCTCGGCTCGCCCTTCGACGGGGCCCTGATGCAGGGCATGTCCAACGGCATGGACGAGTTCGGCTACGACCTGATGGTCCTCGACGTCCGCCGCGCCCGGCAGCCCGACGAAACCTACTCCCAGATGTTCATGCGCAAGGGCGTCCGCGGAGCCGTCCTCCGCACCAACAGCCAGACCCGGTCGGTCTGCGAGGCCATCGCCACGGAGGGCTTCCCCTGCGTCGTCCTGGGCGACCGCTTCGACCACCCCGGCATCAACTTCATCTTCAGCGACTCCCGCGAGACCAGCCGCGAGGCCGTCGACTACCTCCTGGACCTGGGCCACCGCCGCGTGGCCATCTGCCTCAACATCGTCGACGACTCGGACCACGCCGACCGCCTCGCCGGCTACGAGCAGGCCCTCCGCGACCGCGGCCTCCCCGTCGAGCGGCGCAACGTCCTCCGCACCGCCGCCCGGCGCGACGGCGGCGAGCAGCTGATGCGCCGCCTCGCCGCCATGGCCGACCGGCCCACCGCCGTCTACTTCACCGACCCCGCCTCCGCCGCCGGCGCCGTCAAGGAAGCCCGCGCCCTGGGCATCGACATCCCCGGCGACCTGTCCGTCGTCGGCTTCGACGACCACGAACTCCGACACGACGTGTACCCCGAGTTGACGGCCGTCTGCCAGGACGCCGTCGCCATGGGCCACCAGGCCTTCGCCGCCCTCCACGAGATCCTCGACCGCGAGGACGGCTCGCCCGTCACCAAGAAATCTCTCCGCACCTGGTTCGAGGTGCACCGGTCCACCGCGCCGCCGCGGTCCGACGACGCCCCGAGCGTCTGAACTCGCCATCTGTTTGATCGCCAGCCCCGTCGGCCGGCCATGTCGTCTCTGTTCTTTGTTTCCCCATTTTGGAGGTTTGCCATGATTCGATTCTCGTTCCCCGCCGCCGCCTTAGGCGTCGGCCTCACCCTCGGCCTGGGCGCTCCGGCGCAGGGCCAACTCTCGGAGTTCTTCGAGGACTTCGAGTCGCTCGACGTCGCCAGCCCGACCGCCCTGTCGGACACCGGTTGGCAACTCTTCGTGGCGGGTATCAACGGCATCCCGGGCGATCCGCTGCTCGATAACTTCGGAGTCGGCCCGTTCCCCGCCCCGAACAACTCGGTCGCTTCGGGCGCCAACCCCACCATCTCGGTGGTCAGCGACTTCCCGTCGGGCGGCGACCCGCCGGCCGGCGACCAGGGGCTGGTCTTCTTCACCGACGTGACCAACGCCGACATCTTCCTCGACGACGGCGACACCGATCCGCGTGATCTGGTGCTGAGTCTGTTTCAAGAACAAATCGTCGCCCCGGAAAACGTCGGCCAGACTTGGACGTTCAGCTGGCTGGCCGAGGGCAACGACTTCCCCCCCACGGGGGAAGCCATCGCCGAAGCGTTCCTGCTCACCCTCGACTCGACCGGGTTCTTCCCGACGACCGACCAGGCGGTGGTGACGACCGCCGTCCCCGACGGCGCCCCGACGCCCGGGTCGCTGTCGCTGCTGATCACCCCCGAGTTGGTCGGCGACATCCTGCAGTTCGGCTTCCGCAACACCGCGTCCGACTTCGAGGGCTCCGCCGTCGATTACGACAACGTGAGTTTCGTCCCCGAGCCCGCGTCGTTCGCCCTGCTGGGCCTCGGCGGCGTGCTGCTTGCCAGCCGGCGACGTCGGTCGGCCTGATCTATTCGCCTTGACCCCCTCCGGCGGCGGGCCC
>JBCBSA010000430.1:368-2273 GCA_039819425.1 Planctomycetota bacterium | reverse complement strand
GTGCTGGGCGGGGACGGGACGTTTCTGTCGCAGGCCCGGCTGATGGTGGACCGGGGGATCCCGCTCCTGGGGGTGAATTTCGGGAAGGTGGGGTTCCTCGCCGAGTTCGAGATCGAAGACGTCAAGGAGCACTGGGACGAGATCGTCCGCGGCGGGTGCACGGTGACGCAGCGGATCATGATCAACGTGGACGTGATGCCGGTGGGCACGCCGCAGTGGGACGGGGCGGACGTGGAGCCGGAGCACACGTACATCGCGATGAACGACGCGGTGGTGACGGCGGGGCCGCCGTTCCGGATGGTGGAGATGACGCTGGCGATCGAGCCGGAGTTCTCGAAGCGGCCGGCGTTGGTGTTCGGGGGGGACGGGATCATCGTGGCGACGGCGTCGGGGTCGACGGCGTACAACCTGAGCGTGGGCGGGCCGATCGTCTCGCCGGGGGTGGACGCGTTGGTGGTGTCGGCGATCGCGCCGCAGTCGATCGCGTTCCGGCCGATCGTGTTCGGGGCCGACTGCGACGTGTGGGTGACGATGAACCGGGCGAACCCGGGGACGACGCTGGTGATCGACGGGCAGGAGTCGACGTCGATCGCCGAGGGCCAGCAGATCCGGATCCGCCGCCACGCCAACGCGGTGTCGCTGATCCAGAACCCCAAGCGGTCGTATTGGAACATGCTGTCGCACAAGATGCACTGGGCGGTGCGGCCGAGCCGGGACTAGGCTTCGCGGCCAGCCTGGTCGGCGCGGCGAGCCGGAACACCACGGTGAATCATGGGTAGACGACTGCTGTTGTTCGATCTCGACGGGACGCTGCTGGACGCGGCGGGGGCGGGGCGGGCGGCGTTGCACCGGGCGGCGGCGGAGTTGTTCGGCGACGCCCTGGATTTCCGCGACGTGGTCACGGCGGGGCGGCTGGACCACGAGATCTTCGAGGAGGCGGCCGACCGGGCGGGCTGGACGGACTACGACGAGCGTCACCACCGGCTGCGTCAGCACTACCCCGGCGTGCTGGCCGACGAATTGGATCGACGGCGTGACCGGGTGCGGGCGTTGCCGGGGGTGCTGACGTTGTTGGACCGCTTGGAGGAGGTGGCGAGGGACGCGGCGGCCGGGCCGGTGGTGGGGTGCCTGACCGGGAACCAGCGGGCGGGAGCGGGGGTGAAGCTCGAAGCGGTCGGGATCGACCCGCGTCGGTTCCGGGTGGGGGCCTACGGCGACGAGGGCCGAACGAGGCCGGATTTGGTGTCGCTGGCGATGCGTCGCTGCCGAGAGGCGACCGGAGAAGCGATCGAAGGAGCGGGGGTGGTGGTCGTCGGCGACACGCCGCACGACGTGTCCTGCGCCCACGCCCACGGCGCCTTCGCGCTGGCGGTCACCACGGGCCGATACGGCCGGGCCGAGTTGGAGGCGGCGGGGGCCGACCGGGTGGCGGACAGCCTGGAAGACCCCGGAGTGGTGTTGGAACTGCTGTGAGAGCGGGTGACGCACGGGGGCCCGCGGTCCGTCACCCCCCGGAAAGGGCGGCTGCGTCGCACCCGCTAACGTCGAATTCGGAAGTGCTAGCCGCGGAGTTCGGCGACGGCCTGCTCCCAGTTGGCCTGTTCCTGGCCGTAGGGCCTTCCTTTTTCGAGCCAGATTTCGTAGGCCCGTTTGCTGATCTGCTCGTCGGTGACGACGGGCGCGGCGGCGGGGGCCGTCACCTCAACCGGGGCTTGGGGGAGCGGAGCCGCCTTGACGGATCGGGCGGGCTTCGCCGCTTGACCGGCCTGGGGCTTGGTGTTTCGGGTGATAGGCTTGCGGGGCTTGGGCTTGCGGGGCTTGGGCTTCGGAGCGGTGGGGGTTGTGGTGACGTTCATACGGGGCCCTGGTGGGAGGAAAGAGGGGGAGGGGGCGGGAGCGAGCGCC
>JBCBSA010000430.1:0-358 GCA_039819425.1 Planctomycetota bacterium | reverse complement strand
GGGTTTGGGGGGGGTTGGGGGGGGGGGGTTGGGGGTGGGGGGGGTGGGGGTTGGGTGGGGGGGGGTTGGGGGTGAGTTACATCGGGGGCCCGGGGGGGCGCACTGTGGGGGTGGGGGGGGGAGCGAGCGCCGAAAACAATGCCAACGGTGGGGACCGCTGGGTGCCACACCGACGCAAAATGTTGGAGTCGCGAAACAACACGGGGGAGCCGTGCGACCCGTTATGGGTAAATTACCTATTTACGGCTTGGATGACTAGCACGTTTTTGCCGTGCTTAGGTATGTAATTTTTGCTTAGCGTCGGCCCCGACATGACGGGGACCGAAAAGAGCGTTTTTCACCCCGCCGCGAGCTCGGC
>JBCBSA010000429.1:0-2297 GCA_039819425.1 Planctomycetota bacterium | reverse complement strand
ACGCCGACCAGCAACAGCAGCAGCGTCTTGGGCTGCTCCGGCCCCACCGGCAGCACGCGATCGACCAACGGCGACAACGGCTCATCGCCCAGCACGCTGTCGACGACGATTTTCGGGGCGTAGAGGGGTGCCAGCCCGATCAGCGTCGAGAGGGTGAGCGTCGTGAGTGCCGCGGCGAGGACGCCGCGGTGCTCGCCGAGGATGCCCCAGAACGCCGCGAGCAACTGGCCGAATCCGCGGGTGCGGTCGATCTTTTGGCCTCGCTTGTCGCGGGGTGCGGACTCGGCCCGTCTCCGACGGACCCGGGATTTGTAATCGGCGTAGCGGGTGCGGCTGGAAGCGGAACGCGGCATCGAGAGTCATAATAGGTCGATGGCTACGCCCCGCCCGAACGCTGACACGCCCGAACACTACCGGCTGCGCGAGGACGCGACGCGGGAGAAGAACTGGAAGCGGTGGGGCCCGTACCTGGCCGAGCGTCAGTGGGGCACCGTCCGCGAGGACTACTCCCCCGACGGCGACTGCTGGAACTACTTCCCCCACGACCACGCCCGCAGCCGGGCCTACCGCTGGGGCGAAGACGGGCTGCTCGGATTCACCGACCGCCAGTGCCGGCTGTCCTTCGCGCTCGCCCTCTGGAACGGCAACGACGCCATCCTCAAAGAACGCCTCTTCGGCCTCACCGGCCCCGAGGGCAACCATGCCGAGGACGTCAAAGAGCAGTACTGGTACCTCGACTCGACGCCGACGCACAGCTACGCCAAGGCCGCCTACCGCTACCCCCAGGCCGCGTTCCCCTACAACGACCTCGTTGCCGAGAATGCCCGCCGCAACAAGGGGGACCTCGAGTACGAGATCGCCGACACCGGCGTGTTTGACGACGACCGCTTCTTCGACGTCCGCGCCGAGTACGCCAAGGCCGACGACAACGACCTGCTCATCCGGGTAACGGTCGAGAACCGCGGGCCCGAGGCGGCGTCGCTGCACGTGCTGCCGACACTGTGGTTCCGTAACACCTGGGTCTGGGGCTGCGAGCACGAGGGCTGCTTCATGCGGCCGGACATGCGGTCCCATCCGACCGTTGCGGGGGCCGTGGTGACCGACCACGAGACCCTCGGCAAGTTCACCTGGACCGCCGGCCCGCACCCCGACACCGGCGACACGCCCGAGATCTGGTTCACCGAGAACCACACCAACCACGAAAAGCTCTTCGGCAATCCGAACCGCTCACGCTGGCACAAGGACGCCTTCCACCGCCGACTCATCGACGGCGAAGAAGACGCCACCAACCCCCGGAACTACGGGACGAAAACGGCGGCCGTCTACGAACTGTCGCTCGGACCCGGCGAGAGCAAGTCGATCCGACTGCGTTTGTTCGAGAACGGAAGTGTACCGCCCGACGCGGCGTTGAATCCTGAAGCGTTCGACCAGATCTTCGCCGACCGCCTCGCCGAGGCCGACGCGTTCTACGACACCGTCGTCCCCGTCGGAGCCGACGACGACCAGCGCAAGACCTCCCGCCAGGCCTACGCCGGCCTGCTGTGGACCAAGCAGTTCTACCACTACATCATCGACGCCTGGCTGCACGGCGACCCCGACATGGTCACACCGCCCGACGACCGCCTCGGCGGGCGCAACCACGACTGGCCGCACCTGTTTGCCCGCGACGTGTTGTCGATGCCCGACAAGTGGGAGTACCCGTGGTTCGCGGTGTGGGACACGGCCTTCCACATGCTGCCGTTTTGCCGGATCGACCCGGACTTCGCCAAGGATCAGCTCGAGCTGTTCCTGCGCGAGTGGTACCTGCACCCCAACGGCCAGATCCCCGCCTACGAGTTCGCGTTCCACGACGTGAACCCCCCGGTCCACGCCTGGGCCGTGTGGCGGGTCTACAAGATGACCGCCCCGCGCGGCCAACGCGACCGGCGGTTCCTCGCGTCGTGTTTCCAGAAGCTGCTCCTGAACTTCACCTGGTGGGTCAACCGCAAAGACCCCAACGGCAACCACCTCTTCGCCGGCGGGTTCCTCGGGCTGGACAACA
The DNA here is from genome assembly GCA_039819425.1 of Planctomycetota bacterium. Taxonomy (GTDB): domain Bacteria; phylum Planctomycetota; class Phycisphaerae; order Phycisphaerales; family Phycisphaeraceae; genus Algisphaera. The sequence continues at coordinate 256 of JBCBSA010000429.1, read as the reverse complement.
TCGGGGTGTTCGACCGCAGCCGACCGCTGCCGGGCGGGCGGAGGCTGATCCAGGCCGACGGCACGGCGTGGATGGCGTTCTTCTGCAACACCATGCTGTCGATGGCGCTCGAACTCGCCGACTGCGACCAGGGCGTGCCCGAAGCCAAGGCCTACGCCGACATGGCCAGCAAGTTCTTCGAACACTACATCGCCATCGCCGACGCCATCAACGGCCTGGGCGCCGACGGGCTCTGGGACGACGACGACGGCATCTA
>JBCBSA010000428.1:0-2301 GCA_039819425.1 Planctomycetota bacterium | reverse complement strand
TTGCCGAGGGTGAACCTCGCCCGGCTGCACGTCGATACCGAGCTCACCGGGCCCGGCGACGCGACGCTCAACGCCCACCTGCGGATCGCCAATCAGCACGACCGGCCGGCCGAGGGGCTGCGGGTCGTGTTCGCGGTGGAGGGCGTGGACAACAGTTCGGCCCCGCGGCTGCTCGACGCCGACGACGTGCAGCTCCGGCCCGTCGCGGCGGGCGAGACGCTGGAGCTGACCGTCCCGCTACGGGTCACCGGCGTGGAGACGTGGACGGCCGAGTCGCCCCGCCTCTACCGGCTGACCGCCGCCCTCGAACACCCCGACGCCGATACCGGCCCCGATGGCCCACGCAGAACGCTCATGTCCGCCTCGCAGCGCTTCGGCTTCCGCGACGTCCGGGCGGTCGGCCACGAGCTCCGGCTCAACGGCCGACCGATCAAGCTCCGCGGCACGAACTACCACATCACTTATCCCGGCCTCGGCGAAGCGGTGCCCCGCGAGCTGATCCGCGGCGACCTCGAACGTTTCCTCGACGTCAACTTCAACGCGTTGCGCTCCCGCCCCACGCCCGACATCGCTTACGTCGAGCTCTGCGACGAGATGGGCATCTACACCACCGTCGAGGCCATGGTGACGCTGATGATCTACGTCCGCGGCGTGACGAAAGACCACGGCGCCGACCCCGCCATCGCCCCCGGCTACCGCAACCACGTCGCCACCATGATCGAGAGCTACTACTCCAACCCCTCGGTGATCGCGTGGGGCCTGGGCAACGAGTGCCCGTACTACGACTGGTTCCGCACCGCCGCCCCGGGCATGAAGCAGCGCGACCCCACCCGGCCGCTTTTCTTCGGCTCGGACCGGCGAGAGGGCGTCGGCATCCCCCACATGGACCTCCACGACGACCACTACCCCCGCGACGAGCAGAGCCCCGACGGCCCGCACTACGGCACGGGCGACACCGAAAACCCCCGCGTCGTCCGCGGCGACGGCTGGGACTACCCCGACGACCGCCCCAACATCTTCACCGAGTGGATGATCATCCCCGGCCTCCGCTCCATCGAAAACGACTACGACCCCGGCGTCTTCGAGTTCTGGGCCCACGTCGCCGACACCCACATCGAAGCGCTCTACCAACGCCCGCACTTCGCCGGCGGGTTCCACTTCAAGGGCGCACCCTACGTCAGCGCGAAGGAGAACTCGTGGGGCGGTGTCTTCGACGCGCACCGCAACCCGGTCGACCTGGCGTGGCACGTCAAGAAGACGCACTCCCCCGTCCGCATCTTCGACACCCGCGGCCAACGCGACGAGCGGCGGGGCGTTATCCGCTTCGACGTCACCAACCGCTACGACTTCCGCGACCTGAATGAACTGACCTTCCGCTGGACCGCGGCCGACGGCGGCACCGGCGACGCCACCGGCGACGCCCCGGCGCGGACGACCGGCCAGCTGCTCATCCCGACGCGCTCCCCCGAGGCACACCGGTTCGACGTCGACGTCATCGACCCCGGCGGCCGGGTGATCGACCGGTACACGCTCGACGCCCCGGCCACCGACGCGCTGCGGCTCGAACGTCGCCGCGCCCAGCGTCGGGCTGCCCGCCAAGCGGCGAGAGCGCCGACGCCCCCGACACCGCCCGTTACCGAAACGAGCACCGCCTGGCAGATCGAGGCGGCGGGATCCGTTCTGCGGATCGACAAGGCGACGGGTCTGCTGTCTCAAGCATCGCTCGTGGCTGAAGACAACCAAGCACCGGTGGTGAACGGCCCGCCGACGCTCCTGGTCTTGCCGTCGGAGTACCGCAATTTCCGGAGGCAGAAAGACGGGGCTCTCAAGAACCAAGCCCGGAACTGGACCCTGCGCAACGCCCGGATCGCCGAGGGCGACGGGAAGGTCGTTGTCGCGGCCCAGGGCGCATACGGCCAGGCCGCCGGCACGTTCACGACCACCGTCCACGCCGACGGCCGGGTCGAGATCGCGTACGCCTTCGTCTGGACCGGGGCGACCGACCTCGACGCGTTCTCTGCCGGGTTGGCGCTGCCGGTGGGTGCGGCGTTCGACACGCTGCGGTGGGACCGCCGCGCCCGGTGGAGCCGCTACCCCGAGCACCACATCGGCCGCCCCGCCGGCGAGGCGCAGGCCGAAGGGCTCCCGGCCTGGGCCGAGGCCCGCGAGGCCGCCGCCCACGCCAAGCCCGGCGACCTCACGCCGCCGCTGCCCTGGTCTCAACGCCGCCGCGCCGCCGGGAGAGTGACCCGCGACTTCCGCAGCACGAAGTTCAACATCTACCGCGCGGGCCTGCATGAC
>JBCBSA010000427.1:0-2316 GCA_039819425.1 Planctomycetota bacterium | reverse complement strand
AGTGCGTGTCGTCGTAGGCGCCCCAGAGGGTGAAGCCCGTGACGTTGGGGTTTTCGAAGGCGGCGCGGAGGACGTTCTCGAAGTTCTGGCGTTGTTCTTCGGCGGTGAGGGTTGCGCCGCTGTGGTTGTCGAACTCGGTGATCTCGACCGGCAGGCCGGTGAGTTCGGAGAGGAGGTTGATCCGGCGGTTCACGTCTTCGTACGAGACGGCGAGGGTCAGGTGCGCCTGCACGCCGATGGCGTCGATGGGGGCACCGGCGGCGATGAATTCGTTGATGCGGGCGGCCTGGTCCCGGACGGCCTGGTTGGAGGTGGCGTTGATCAGGCCGTAGTCGTTGATCACCAGCCGGGCGTCGGGGCGGGCGGCGCGCATCTGCTGGTACCAGTCGGCGACGACGTCGGCTTCGCTGTCGTAGAGCCCGGCGTCGACGAGCTGCTGGCCGAAGTAGTTGAACGCTTCCTGCGTGTTGCGGGGGATGAGTTCGTTGGTGGCGTCGAACTCGGTGATGAGGGGCCGGCCGTTCTGGCCGTCGACCGATTCGAGGACGCCGGCGATGCGGTCGGCGATGCGTTGCTGGAGGAACTGGGGGGTGTGGACTTCGGGGTCGTGGAACGCGGAGTTGTCGATCTCGGTGCGTTGGCCGGTCTGCGAGTCGAAGTCGTAGGTCACGGGCCCGAGCAGCTCGCGGGGGTTGAGCCAGACGCGGTTGTTGGGGTAGATCACGGCGTGGCCGCGGACATCGACGCCGCGGTCGTTGGCGACCTGAACCGCCTCGTAGAACTCGTCGGCGAGGCCAAGTTCGGTGCGTTCGTTGAACTGCCAGTGGAAGCCGTTGATGATCGTCAGCGAGCTGAAGGCCTCGACGAGGGAGTTCTGTCGAAGCGGGTCGTTGAGGAATTCATCCGACAGCACCGAGGTGCCGAAGCGGAAGTCGTGCTGGGTCATGTCGAGGCTGACGGTCGCCCCGGCGGCGGCCGCGCCGCCCTGCCGCACTTCGATGTCGAACTGGGTCTGGCGGTGGCTGAGGTCGGGTTCCTGATCCTGGGCGTGGATCGATCCGGGCCCAGACAGGGAGGCGGTGATTACCGATAAACCAATACCAAGATTAAAGATAGGGCGAATATAGGTTCGACCGCGCATCGAGCCGGCAGATGCTGAATTTCTCAATGAATCATTCCTGACGTGTACTGAATAGAAACGGGATCTTTCGCCACCCCAAACCTTTAACGATGAAGATAAGGCCCGGGCCAAGGTGGGGCAAGTCTTTTTGGGTTGCCGGTTGGCCACCCACTCGGATCGGTTGACGCGGCAGCGGGTGGCCCGCCGAGGTAGCACGACCCAAGGCCCGGCGGCCGGAGGGATACACTCCGCGGATGAGCGAAACCATCGATGACGCTTCCGCCCCGACCGCCGCCCGGTACGCCAAGTCGGCCGCGGCCCACGCCCGGGCCCGCCGAGTGATGCCGGGGGGGGTGAGCTCGCCGGTCCGCGCCTACCGGGCGGTGGGTCGTGACCCCGTGACCGTCGTGTCGGGCCGGGGGGCGGTGGTCACCGACGTGGACGGGAACGAGTACGTCGATTACGTCGGGTCCTACGGCCCGCTGATCCTCGGCCACGCCCCCCCGGAAGTGACCTCGGCGCTGGCGAAGGCGGCGCAGCGGGGGACGAGCTTCGGGATGCCGACCGAGGCCGAGACGGTGTTGGCCGAGAAGGTGATCGACGCGGTGCCGGGGGTGGAGGTGGTGCGGTTTGTGAACTCGGGGACGGAGGCGGCGATGTCGGCGATCCGGCTGGCCCGCGCGGCTTGCGGGAAAAATAAGATCATCAAGTGCACCGGCTGTTACCACGGGCACACCGATGCGCTGCTGGTGTCGGCCGGCAGCGCCGCGACGACCCTTGGCGTGCCGTCGAGCCCGGGCGTGCCCCGGGAAGTGACCGGCAACACACTGCTGGTGCCGTTCAACGACCTCGGTGCGGTGCGGGCCGCCCTGACCGAGCACGCGGGCGACGTGGCGGCGATGGCCGTCGAGCCGATCGCGGGCAACATGGGGCTGGTCCCCCCGGCCGAAGGCTACCTGCAGGGCCTCCGCGACCTGTGCGACGAGTTCGGCGTGTTCCTGCTCTTCGACGAAGTCATGACCGGCTTCCGCGTCGACTACGGCGGGGCCCAGTCGCTCTGCGGCGTGACGCCCGACCTGACCTGCCTCGGCAAGGTCGTCGGCGGCGGCCTGCCCTGCGCGGCGTATGGCGGCAGCGACCAAGTCATGCGACACGTCGCCCCCGACGGCCCGATGTACCAGGCCGGCACCCTCAGC
>JBCBSA010000426.1:0-2318 GCA_039819425.1 Planctomycetota bacterium | reverse complement strand
CCCACCCGCTACGGCGCCCTGCCGCGTCAGATGGCTCACGTCTGCGCCAGCAACATGGCGATGTTCGACCTCGCCGCCGAGGCCATCGTCCACCGCAGCCGGGAGGCGGCGGTCCACGCACTGATGCTGGACCCGCTGTGCGCCGCGGTGCTGACGCCCGGTCAGATCCGGGCGATGGCCGGGGAGATGTTCGACGCCGAGGCCGAGTACCTGCCGGGCTTCGGCTGAATCCCTGTGGGAACAAATACCTCGTCTCCAGCGTTGGTACCCATACCGGCCGAGCCCCGCCGCCGCCGGCCCCGCCGGGTTTGATGGCCCCGGAGCGGCCGTCTACACTTTGCATCCCACACCGCCAAGGAGAACCCACCATGGCCAGCGAAACCGTCCTCGAACTCACCGACGCCAACTTCGAAGCCGAAGTCGTCAACTCCGATCAGCCCGTCCTCGTCGACTTCTGGGCCGAGTGGTGCATGCCCTGCCGCATGCTCGCCCCCGTCATCGACGAGCTCAGCCAGGAATACGACGGCAAGGTCAAGGTCGGCAAGGTCGACACCGACGCCAACCGCGAGACCTCCGTCAAGTACGGCATCAGCGCCATCCCCACCATCATCCTTTTCAAGGGCGGTGAGGTGCACAAGAAGTTCGTCGGCGTCACCCCCAAACCCGAGTTCGTCGCCGAACTCGACAAAGCCGTCGCCTAACCCCCCCCGGAAGTTTTCACTCCATGCAGGAGTGGTTTTTGTAACTTGAAACACTCGGGAAGCCCACGTTCGCTGAACGTGGGCTTCTTCTTTGCTCTTTTGGTCCCGATCTTCCGGGGGGCGGAAGTCTTCGTTGAGTCCGATCAAGCGGCAGTTCTTTTTGGCGTTCATGGTGATGGGCAGCGTGCTGCCTTACCTACCGGTGTTCCTCGCCCAGCGGGGGCTGTCGATGTCGCAGATCGGGGCGGTGATGAGCGTCACGGGGCTGGGCATCATGGTCAGCCCGGTGGCGATGACGCTGCTGGCGGATTGGCGGGTGCCCAGCCGGGCGATCCTGGCGGCGGTGCTGGGGGTGTCGGCCGGGGCGTTGGCGGCGCTGGCCGGGGCCCACGAGTTCGTCGCGGTCATGCTGGCCCACGGCGTGTTCGCCGTGGCGTTCGCGCCGGTGACCGCGGTGCAGGACGGCCTGTTCTTCGCAAGAGCCCAGGAGATACGCCGCGTCGCCGACGGGCCCCGGCCGCCGGGCTACCACACGGTGCGGGTCTACGGCACGGTCGGGTTCATCGTGCCGTCGCTCGTGCTCTACGCCCTCTTGTGGCTCGGCGTCGACACCACCGCCGCGGTGTGGTGCGCCGCGGCGTGTGCCCTGCTCGGCGTCGCCAACGCGTTCACGCTCCCCCACATCGCAACCAACGGCACCCCCGCCACCCCCGTGAACAACGGCCCTTTCCGGGGGCGCCGCTTGCCCACCGCCGCGGCGGCGCGAGCGATGCTTGAGCCGCACGTGCTGGTGTTCTGCGTCGCCCTCTTGCTGTTGCACCTGGCGATCACCGCCTACTACAGCTTCTACCCCGTCTACCTCACCGAAACCGTCGGCATCGCCGAGCGGTGGATCGGGCTGATCTCGTCGCTGGGCGTCACGATCGAGATCGGCTTCATCCTCGGCACGGGCTGGCTGCTACGGCGATGGGGCCTGCGCCGGCTGATGGTGATCGGCGCAGTGTGCATGGCCATACGCTTTGCGCTCTTGGCCTGGCTGCCGGTGGGGACCGTGGCGGTCGGGACCCAACTGTTCCACGGCATCATGGTGCTCGTGGTCCACGTCGCCCCGCCGATCTATTTGAACCACCGGGCCGAGGACGCGTTTCGCAGTTCGATCCAGGGGCTGTTCGCGATGACGGTCATGGGCGTGGGCCGCATCCTCGGCAACCTGCTCGGCGGCGCGGTGGCCGAGGTGTCGCTGACCGCGGTCTTCTGGGTCTGCACCGCCCTCGCCGCCGCCGCCGCCGCCCTGTTCGCGTTCGCCTTCGCCGACGGCATCGACGACGCGTAACGGGTTCCCCCGTTAGCCCCGGGCTCTGCCCGGGGGCGGCGACGAGTGGCGTCGGGTCCCGGAAGGGTTGTAGGTCAGGTCTTCGACCTGACGCAAAGGTCAAGCCGACGCGCGTCAGGTCGAAGACCTGACCTACAGGATTCCGACTTGCCAAAGAGCGAGCCCCGGGCCACGCTTCGCCACCCGCCGCGGCCGACGGAACGCGAAACGTACAACGACCCAAACAAGGACCCTCGGCCGACCGACGCCCGGCTCCGACCCACGGGGTTTCCGACAAGGTGGAC
>JBCBSA010000425.1:0-2328 GCA_039819425.1 Planctomycetota bacterium | reverse complement strand
CGGGGACGGTTGCGGAGAGGGTTTCGGAGGCAACTGCGGGGTGGCTTGCGGGGGCGGCGTGTGTGGCGGCGGCGGTGCTGAGCGTGCAGAGTCCTAGAGCGGTCGCGAGGAGGTGATTCAAGTCGAGACTCCGTAGAAGTTGAGAAGCGTGTCGCGGGCGGCCCGCCGCGGGCCGGGCGCAAACCGTTTGCGGGTTTGCTGTGGAAGGCGGGATTGGTGTGCACGAGAGGGCGGCGGCGTGGACGAAAAAGCGGGGCAGTTCTAGGTTTATCTTATTGTTAATTCGTGCCCGGTTTGCGGTTCGATCGAGGTGGACTCGGGACGGCGGGTTGTGCACAGCGTTGTCGCAGTGGCTCTGGGGTAGACGGACCCCGGGATGCGGTGTGGGGGGTGATCGATCCGATAGGGCCGATGTTGGGGGCCTCGTGTCGAGTCTGGTACGACCCGATCCGATGCCCCCGAAAGAACGCGGCGCATTGATCAGCCGCGACGTCGATCCCGGGGTTGCACCGGGGCGAGTCTGGGACGTGGCCCAATCCGATAACCGAAGCCTTCGGCACCGCCATCGCCACCACCGAGACCGTCTACGACCCGCAGGGCAACGCGACCGAAGTGCGCACCCCCCGCTTCTTCGCCCCCGGAAGCGCCGACCCCAACGGCAGCGGCAACGCCCGTACGGCGGTGACCTACACCGGGCGTATACGATTTCATCCACCGCCGAGACGGTCGGTACCCCGCTTGCCACGGGGGGAAATCGTGGGGCAGGTACCGCCACGGGCTGCCGGTGCGGACGATCCAACGCGGGCCGTTGAACAGTCCGCGGATCGGGTATTCGCGTTGCGGGGCGTTTTCCCGTATCAACGTGAGATAAGGAGCGACGAACGCCCATTCGTCATCGCTCACGTCGCTGGGGTGGGGCGTCCTTGCCATATGCAAGGATAGGCTCTAGAGAAAGTGCATAACTGGCGTTAGGTCATGCGTGGTCGTTCGGCGGCGCAAACGGACTTAGTCGTGGTCGTGGTCGGGGGCTTCGGTGGTCAGCCGCCCGGTCGCCCGGTAATACGCTCGGTAAAAAGGATTTTTGATCCAGGTCTCGGGGATCGGCTCGCCGCGTGCTTTACGCGTATCGATTCGGCGTTGCAGCGCGACGTCGGCCGCGTACGCCTCGGCCAGCTCGGGCTTACGGCGGATATTGTCGGCGATGCGGCGGTCGGTCTGCCGGGCGGTGCGGCGGGCGGCCTCGCCCGCGGTGATCAGGCCGTTGTTGTACTGGTCGGCGTAACCCCGACGGATCCGCTCCATGACCGTTGGCAGCACGTACGGGCTGTATACGTAGCCGATGGCGATATCTTCGGCGGCCTCGACGAACGCGGCGTGCGTGCCCCACTCGTTCGGGTGGTCGGCCGGCCGCAGGAACGCCTCGGTTTTCGTGAGCTTCGGGTTGCCCGGCAGCGCGTCGGCGTCGGCGACGATCAGGGCGTTGTACTGGTCGCTGGCGAGGTACTCCAGAAATAGCTTGGCCAGCTCGGGTTGGTCGCTGCCGGTGTACAGCGCGACGGCCCGGCTGCCGATCACCGCGTTGGGGAAGCCGCGGTGCGGCGGCTCGACCACGCGGAGCTCGCCGAGGTTCTCGAAGCGGCGGAGCTGGATGAGGAAGTACCGCCCGCCCGTCGCCATCGCGTATTGGCCGCGGCTGAATAGTTGCAGCGTCACGCCGCCGTAGCCCTGAGTCCCGGCGAAAGTGGCCTGGTCGTCGGGGCTCGGGATGATATTCAGGTCGTAGATCCAGCGGTGTAACCGCTCAAGCGTTTCAATGTAGCGTGGGTCGTCGAGGTCCGACGCGGTCAGCGTTTCGTTGAGGATCGACAGCCCGGTCGAACGATAGAGCTGGGTCAGCCGGGGGTCGATAGCCGAGAGCAGGAAGCGGCGCTGCGACGCGGGGGTGCCCGGCGGGTTGGCGGCCTCTTTAAACGCCAGACCGAGCGCTTCGAACTCGTCCCAGGTCCACCGCGTCGGAGGCGGCTCGAGGCCGTAGCGGCGGAACGCGTCGACGTTGACCCACATCATCGAGACCGACACGTTGGCGGGGTAGCGGTACTGCCGGCCGTCGATCGTGATCTCCGGCTCGATCGCGGGGTACGTCTGCTCGGGGCCGAAGCCTCGCGTTTGTGCCGCGTCGGTCACGTCGTCGGCGACGCGGCTGATCGACTGCGGCACGTCGACGGCGGGGTAGTGGCCGGACTCGGCGAGCTTGCGGGACAGCTGGACGTGGCCGTCGAGCACGCCGCGGCAGGCGTCGGCGATCGGCTCGTTGGGGTCGTCGCCCTC
>JBCBSA010000424.1:0-2333 GCA_039819425.1 Planctomycetota bacterium | reverse complement strand
CACCGTCCGCGCCTGGTCCTCGGCGATGTGCTGAAGCACCGCCTGGATCGCCCGCAGCCCCGACGAGTCGATCCCCCCCGAGAACGGCTCGTCCAGCAGCAGCACCGGAGCGTCCGTCACCAACGCCGCACACAGCCCCAGCTTCTTCTTCTGACCCGTCGAATAGTCCCCCACCGTCTTATCCGCCTCACCGTCGAGATGAAACAGGCCCAGCAACCGTTCAGCGTGGTCGAACAGCCGTTCCTCCGCCACCCCGTACACCCGGCCGCACGCCACCAAAAACTCCCTCGCCGTCACCCACGGCAGCCACGGCGTGTCGGGCAGGTACGCCACCTTCCGCCGGATCTCCGCCTCCACCTCCACCGACGAACGCCGACGCTGCCCGTCGATCGCCACGGACCCCCGCAGGCACGGCAACACCCCCGCCGCCACCTTCAGCAGCGTGCTCTTGCCCATCCCGTTGGGCCCCATCACGCAGACCAACTCGCCCGCCTCGACCCGCAGGTCGATGCCCCGCAGCGTCGGCCGCACGCCGTAGTGGTGCCACACGTCCACCAATTCGATCATGGCTTTATCGTAACGCCCCGCACGTCCCCGGCCCGAGGACACCCATCGCTGAGGTCCCACCCTCGCAAAAGCGGCCTCCTTGACACCACGTCCCATGGATTTAAGATTTTGCTCTTCCGTGCTCGACTTGGTTTAACCAAACCACTCCCCGCGGAAGCGCCTCCTTAGCTCAGTCGGTTAGAGCATCGGATTCTTAATCCGCAGGTCCTAGGTTCGAGTCCTAGAGGGGGCACTTTTCACCTCGCCTTCGCGAGGTTTTTTCTTGCCCGCTCCGGGTGGCGCCGCGGGGCCCGTTGCCGGTCGGGGATCAACGCTCGCCCCGTAGGTAACTTCCAGAAAACGCTTGCCGAAACCCACACGCGGCGGTAGATTTCATTCTGGCTAACGAGAAGCCGACCGTCCGTGTAAAGGGATCATCCCGCTCGCCCCCAACTTTCCATCCACCTGACTTCCAGCCCGCGGCTTACGGACACCGGGCGCGATTGGAAGGAAGGTTCCCGCCATGACCCCGTCCCAAGGTCCGTCTGTCCCCGCCCCGAGCGGCGTGCTGTCGCTGCCCCCGCGCCCCGAGTTGGAGCACTTGAAAAACCAGGCTAAACGTCGGCTCGAAGCCCTCCGCCGCGCCGACCCGAAGGCCAAGCTCAGCGCCGCCCAGTTCGCCCTGGCGCGCGACTACGGGTTTTCCAGTTGGCGCGAACTCAAGGCCCATGTCGATGCCTTGCGGGCGTCCTCGATCGAGGCCGAACCGGTGACGTCCGCGTTCGGCCGGCTGGCGATGGTGGCGTTCCCCGTAGCCGACTTGGCGCGGAGCCGGGCGTTCTACGAGGGCACCCTCGGGGCGGAGGTGCTCAAGGCCAGCGACAACGCGATCGACATCAAGCTCGGTGACGTGCGGATCCGGGCCTACGTCCACCTCGGCGAATACCAGCGGCAGCACTCCGGGCTCGGCTTCCTGGTGGAAAACCTCGCCACCAAGGTCCGGGCGTGGCGGGATCAGGGCGTGGCGTTCAATGGCGAGTTACGGGAGGAGCCCTGGGGCGGGCGTGTCATCACGATCCGTGACCCCGATGGCAACCTGTTCGACGCGGTCGATGCGGCGTATGCGGACAAGATGGACACGCACGCCGGCCCGACGCAGCAGGCAGTGGAGGCGTTGGAGCAAGCGTTGGACGCGGACGACGCCGAGGCGATGCGTGCCTTGCTGGATCGCTTCCCGTCACTGATGGACCACATCGGCGGGCAGTGGACACAGCCGCTGCTGCACCGGGCGGCGTACGCCGGGCACGCGGCGGTGGTGGACCTGCTGCTCGAACGCGGGTTCGAGATTAACAAGCGTGACAAGAACGACAACGCCTACGCCTTGCACTTCGCGGCGGAGCAGGGGCTGCCGATCGCCAAGCGGCTCGTCGAGGCTGGGGGCGATGTACACGGGGAAGGCGATGTGCATGAGCTCGGGGTGCTGGGCTGGGCGACGTGTTTTGGGCAGGTCCATGAGGACGTGGCCGAGTACCTGATGGAGCGCGGGGCGGAGCCGCACCTGTTCAGCGCGATCGCGCTCGGGATGACCGATCGGGTCCGTGAGATGCTGAAGCAAGACGGCTTGCTGATCAACAAGACGATGAGTAAGCACGAGCACCACCGCACGGCGTTGATGCACGCGGCCAAGTGCGGCAGGCCGGAGATGGTTGAGTTGTTGCTGGGGTACGGAGCGGATGCGCTGGCGGTGGATGGGGCCGGGCAGACCGCGATGACTTTTGCGACCAACA
>JBCBSA010000423.1:0-2334 GCA_039819425.1 Planctomycetota bacterium | reverse complement strand
GCAGCAGCTCGATCTCGCGCTGCCGGATCGACTGCCGCACGTCGAAGTGCTCGGCCACCTTCGCCTCGATTTCATCTCGCAGTGTGCGCACCGCGTCCCGGTCGTCGCCGTCCCGGGCCGCACGCAAACGCTCGGCCAGCTCACGCGTCTGCCGCTCCAGCGTCAGGTCGCTGATCCGCAGCTCGAACATCGCCGGGTCGCGGTCCTGCAAGTTGACCAGGAACCGCACCCGGGGGAATCGTCGTTGGAGCGTCTGCCGAAGCTTGCGGGGGTCTTCCTCACGCAGCGTTTCGAGGCGTTCCGAGAGCTCGGGGTACAGCCGACCGACGATCTCCAAGGCCGCGTCGACCTGTTCGTCGGTGAGCGCCCGGCCGCGTCGGTGTTCCCGGTCTGGATCGCTGCGCGGCTCCTCAAACCGCGGCTCTTCGCCCCCGTCGTCTCGCGGTTGGGCAAGCGCCGCCGGGGCGAGCGCCAAAACCGAGATCAGGACCAACCAGCTTCGCAGTGTCGTCATGGTGTGCGTGTCCGGCCGCGGCGCCGCGGCGTTTTAGAAATACAGGTCCAGCTCGTCCGACAGCGTCTCGTACTGGTCCCGCACGATCGCGGTGTCCAGCGACTCGATCGCACCCTGGGCCCAGACGCCCTCGGTCGCGTCGTCGGCCCACGCCACCTGCATCGACAACCAGTCGAGCCGATCGTCGATCGCCTCGGCCGGGTCCGCGGCGGACCGCTCGACTCGGCCAACCGGTCCAACGCCGACTCCACCGCGACCAGGTCCATGCCCGTCTCGGCGGGCGCGTCTTGGCGGTCGCCCTGCGTCGCCCAGATACCGGCCAACACCAGCCCGAACAGCAGCATCGCCGCCGTGGACCGCCACGCGAACCCGAACCGCTCCACGCCTGCTCTCGGAAATCGAAAACCGTCAGCAACCGATGAAGGAAGGCGGTGGGAAGTCGCCGCAACGACGCGTTCGTTGAGATCGGCTGCGGGAGCATCCGGCGCGAGCGCTTCGTCGAGCAACGCGTCCAGCGCCGGGTCGGTGGCGGCCGTTGCACTGAGGTTCATCTTGTCGGCGTCAGATTCGTTCATGGCTTATCCCGTCTCGGTCAGTTGTTTCTTCAGCTTTCCTAATGCCCGGTGCCCGCGGGCCAGCACGGTGCCGAGCGGCTGGTCCAGCGTCTCGGCGATCTGCGCGAAACTCAGACCGGCGGTGTGCCGCAGGTGCAGCAACTCGCGGTCGGCCTCGGGCAGCCCGTCGATGGCCGAGCGGAGGCGGTCGACCTGTTCGGCCCGGCTGAGCCGCTCGGCCGGGTCCTCGCCGAACGCCCCGGCGTCCGCGGCGGCCGCCAACTCGCCCGCGCCCGCCGCTTCGTTCCGCCCGGCACCCGGGCTCATGTCCGTCGGCCGGGCCTGCCGTTTGCGGCGACGCATCTCGTCCCGCAGCTTGTTCATGGCGATCCGAAACAGCCAAGGCTCGAAGCGTCCCTGCTCCTGGTATCCCCCCGCGTCCGCCGAGCCCAACTGGTCCACCAGCTTCACGAACGTCACCTGCGTCAGCTCCTCGGCCAGCTCGCGGTCGCCGCACTGCTTCACCAGCAGCCCGTACACCCGGCCGCTGTACGCGGCCACCAGGCCACGCCACGCCGCCGCGTCGCCCGACGAGGCGGCCCGGAGCGTCGCTGCTACATCCAACTCGGCCATCGACGCTCCTGCACCGGTCCAACGCGGCTCCCCCCGGGATATTGCATCTCCCTGGACGCCCAGGCTCGCCGAACGTGGGTGTCCGGGGGCGTCCCGCCGCGGCCAAGCGTTACCATAACTTCTCTTGTCCACAGGGAATGCCCATCCCGACCCGCCCGACCTACGGGACGCCGCCGCCGTCGCCGACCTGTTCCGCGTCGCCGCCGACGCCCACCGCGACTGCCCGCTCCGCCGCGGCAGCACCGTCCACCTGCCCGACCAAGGCCACCTCCTGGCCACCGGCGACCTCCACGACCACGCCCTCAACTTCCAACGCATCCTCAATCTCGCCGACCTCGAAGCGAACGACCGCGTGCAGGACGACAAAGCCGCCGCACGGTTCCTGGTCCTCCACGAGGTCATCCACGGCCCCGACCGCATCAACGGCCACGACCTGTCCGTCCGCATCCTCGCCCGCTGCGCCCACCTCAAGACCCGCCACCCCGACCACCTCCACGTCCTGCTGTCCAACCACGAACTCGCCCAGCGCCGCGGCGAGGGCATCACCAAAGACGGCGTCAGCGTCGTCCAGGCCTTCGACGACGGCATCGACTTCCTCTACGGCGACGACGCCGACGACGTCCGCGAAGCGGT
>JBCBSA010000422.1:0-2341 GCA_039819425.1 Planctomycetota bacterium | reverse complement strand
TCCCTCTCCCGCTGGGCAGGGGCCGGAAACGGGAAGGCCCGTGGCCCGTGTCCTTCCGGCGAGTTGGACAATGACTGTCCCTCTCGATAAGGGCTCCCGACGTTGGGCGGGGCCTTTATTTCGTCACGACCCCAGCCTCCGTAGACTGCGATCATGAAGACCGCGTTTTTCAACACCAAGCCGTACGAGCAGCGTTTTTTTGACGCCGCCAACCGCGAACAACACCACGAACTGAACTACCTCGCCCCGCGTCTCGACGCGGATACCGCGCCGATCGCGGCGGGGCACGAGGCGGTGTGCCTGTTCGTGAACGACGACGCGTCGCGGCCGGTGGTCGACCGCTTGGCCGAGGCGGGGGTGCGGGTGCTGGCGCTGCGGTCGGCGGGGTTCAACCACGTCGACGTCGAGGCGGCCAAGGGCCACGGCATGGCGGTCTGCCGGGTGCCGGCCTACTCGCCGCACGGCGTCGCCGAGCACGCGATCGCCCTGATGCTCGCGCTCAACCGCCGGACGTATCGCGCCTACGCGCGGGTGCGGGAACGCAACTTTGCGCTCGAGGGGTTGATGGGTTTCGAGATGTACGGCCGAACGGCCGGCGTCGTCGGCACCGGGAAGATCGGGGCCGCCGCCGCCCGCATCCTGCTGGGGTTCGGCTGCCGGGTGCTCGCTTACGACAAGCACCCCGGCGACGACCTGCGCGACGCGGGCGTCGAGTTCGTCGACCTGGACACGCTGCTGCGCGAGTCGCAGATCGTCACGCTGCACTGCCCGCTGACCGAAGAGACGCACCACCTGATCGACGCCGAGCGGTTCAAGGCGATGCGCGACGGCGTGATGCTGGTCAACACCAGCCGCGGGGCGCTGGTCGATGCCGAGGCCGCGGTCGACGCGCTCAAGTCCGGCAAGCTCGGCCACCTCGGGCTCGACGTCTACGAAGAGGAAGACAACCTGTTCTTCGAGGACCGCTCGTCCGACATCCTGGAAGACGACACGTTCGCTCGGCTGCTGACGTTCCCCAACGTGTTGGTCACCGGGCACCAGGCGTTCTTCACGCAGGAGGCGCTCGAGCAGATCGCGGCGGTGACGCTGGACAATCTGACCAGGCTCGAGGCGGGCGAGGCGTGCGACAACGTGTTGTGAGCGGGTGATCTGATCCGTTAGCCCCCGCCTTTGCCGGGGGCGTGTCGCGGACGCCCCCCGTGCAGAGTCCGGGCTAACGGCAAAGATAGTCGTGATCGGTCGATCGATACACTGCACCCGTGACCGCGAACCCACGTCTATCGATGCCCGTCGCGGACCTGCCGGGGGTGGGCAAGGCGCGGGCGGCGTCGCTGCGTCGGCTGGATATCCATTCGGTGACGGACCTGTTGCGGCACACGCCCATGCGGTACGAGCGGGAGGCGGCCGAGGGGGGGATCGACGCGCTGCCGACCGACGGCAAGACGGTGGGCACCGCCCGCGGCGAGGTCGCGGCGTGCCGGTGGGTGCCGGCCATGGGTTATGGCAAGAAAGGCCGCTTCGAGGCGACGCTGCGCGATCTTGAGGGGTCTGCCAAAACAGCGACGCTGCGTTTGACCTGGTTCAACGCGGGGTACCTGCGGGACCGCATCCACGCGGGGATGTGGCTGCGGGTGAGCGGGAAGGCGAAGCTTTTCGATCGCTACCCGCAGATCGTGAATCCGAAGTGGGAAGCGCTGGACCCCGACGACCCCGACGCGCACCCCGAGGGGAAAGCGGGTCGCTTGCGGCCGGTGTACCCGGCGACGGAAAACCTGGGGTCGCCGGCGATCGAGCGGCTGCTGGACGGCGTGTTGGCGTGGGCGTTGCCGGCGACGGTGGACCCGCTGCCCCCGGAACTGCTGGAGCACCACGCGATGCCGACGCTGGCCGAGGCGTTGCGGATGATCCACCGCCCGGCCGACGCGGACGAGCCCAAGCGGGCCCGGCGGCGGCTGGCGTTCAACGAGTTGTTGTTGCTGCAGTTGGGCATCGCGGTGCGGCGGGCGGAGGTCGACCAGCGGTGCGTCGCGCCCAAGCTCCGGCACGGCCCGGCGATCGACGCGCACATCCGCGAACGCTTCCCGTTCGAGCTGACGCCGACGCAGTCGGCCGCGGTGAACGAGATCGCCGCGGACCTCGCCCGCGACCGGCCCATGAACCGGATGCTGCAGGGCGACGTGGGTGCGGGCAAGACGGTGGTGGCGTTGTACGCGCTGCTCATGGCCGTGGCCGACCGGCGGCAGGGGGCGCTGATGGCGCCGACCGAGCTGTTGGCCGAGCAGCACTTCCTGTCGATCTCCCGGCTGCTGGAGGGGGCGAACGTCCGCGTGGCGTTGGTGAC
>JBCBSA010000421.1:0-2355 GCA_039819425.1 Planctomycetota bacterium | reverse complement strand
GGTTGTCCAACACCGCCCGGAAGTACGGCTCGGGTTCCGCCAGCTGCCGCCCCGCCACCCCCGCCGCCCCGATCGCCGGTCCGGGCACGAAGCCCAAGCCCAACGACGCACCCACCAGTACGACGACCCCGACGACTTCACTGACCCGCGGCCCCCTCCGCGCATCGCCCGACGCCGTCGCTTGCGAAACTTCCGGCGAAACTTCCGGGGGAGCTTCCGGGGGAGCTTCCGGGGGCGGGCCCCAGAAGGTGGTGGACCAGACGCGGAGGGCGGCCAGGAGGGTGAGCGCCCCGACGAGCAGTCCGACGACGCCGACCCCCCACAGCGAACCGCCGAGGGCTTCCCGCAGCACGACCAGCTTCCCGTAGAACCCCGACGTCGGCGGCAGCCCGACGACGGCCATCAGCCCCGCGAAGAACAACACGCTCAGCCAGACCTGCCCCGGCTTCTGCAGCAACCCCGCGGTGGCCGACGCCTCGTCCGTCCCGCCGCCGGCCCGCTCGATCAGCCCGCCGCACAGAAACAACCCCGCCATCACCAGCATCGACTGGGCCATGTAGAACGCCGCCCCCTCCAGCGACCCGCCCGTCATCGTCGCGATGCCCAGGAGCGAATACCCCACGCCCACCACCAGCATCAGGCACAGCACCCGCCGCAGCCCCGTATACGCCAACGCCCCGAGTACCCCCACCAGCATCGTCATCCCCGCCCCCACCCCGAGGATCACGACCAGGATGTTGAAGCCCGCTTCGCCGTCGGCACCGGGCTGGATGAAGATCAACGAAAACGTCCGCGCGATCGCGTACAGCCCCACCTTCGTCAGCACCCCCCCGAACAGCCCCGCGATCGCCGTCGGCAGCGTCGGATACGTGTCCGGCAGCCAGAACCAAAGCGGGAACACCCCCGCCTTCAAAGCAAACACAAACAGGAACAACACCCCCAACGCCGTGAAACCCGCCGGCAGCGTCCCCGCCGCCGCCTGTTCGCCGGCCAACCGACCCAGGTCGGCCATGTTCAGCGTCCCGAACATCCCGTACGCCATCCCCGCCGCGATCACGAACACGCTCGACGCCAGCAGGTTCATCACCACGTACTTGTACGCCTGCCGCAGCTGCGCCCGCCCGCCCCCGATCACCAGCAGCCCGTAGCTCGCCATCAGCATGATCTCGAACGCCACGAACAGGTTGAACAAATCCCCCGTCAGGAAGCTCAGGTTCACCCCCAGCATCATGAAGCACACCAGCGGGTGGAAGTACCGCCGTTCGGTCCGCGCCGGCAGCGACCCGAACGCAAACACATAAGTGCCCAGCGCCACCAGCGACGCCGCCGCCACCATCAGCCCCGACAACGCGTCGAACACCAGCGTGATCCCGTACGGCGCCGCCCACCCGCCCATCTGGCTCACAAACACCCCCCCGGAAGTTTCCCCCTGCGCAACCAAAAGCGAGACCGCCAATGCCAGCGTCGCCCCGAACCCCAACACCCCGACCCCCCGGCAAACCCGCGGGAAGTTCACCATCGGCACACACGCCAACCCCGCCAACAACGGGATCAAGGCCAGCCAAACAATCATGTTGTTCGTCGGATCAACCATCACTTTCCCCCGATGAAGTTTCCGGCCGCCCCAACTCGTCCACCTCCAGCGTCCCCGCCGACCGGTGCGTCACCACCAGCAGCGTCAGCAGGAAACCCATCACCGCGAACCCGATCACGATCGCCGTCAGGATCAGCGCCTGCGGCAGCGGGTCGACCATGTCGGCCAGCGCGTCTTGCGTCGGCGTGTCGTAGCTCGCGATCGGCGTCGTCTTCAACAACGCCTCAGTGTCTGCCGGCTGCACCGGCGACCCGCTCATCGCCAGGATCGACAGGTTCGCCGCGTGCCCCAGCAGGAACACGCCCATCGCCAGCCCCTTGAGGTCACGCCCCAGCAACAGGTACACGCTCACCGCGAAACACACCGCCACGCAGGCCGCCATCACGAACGTCATCCCGCACCCCCTTCGCTTGTCGCTTGCCCGTCACCGCTCGAAACCCCATCTTCCGGGGATTCCGGGGGCGGGGGGGCGTCGAGTTCTTCGTTCAGCCGCTGCACCATCCCCACCGACACGCCCACCACCACCATCAGCACCCCCGCGTCAAAAAACACCGCCGAGGCGAAGTGGATCGACTGCCCGAACCCGATCGGGAACTCGTCGATGACCAGCGACCGCAGCGGCGGCTCGCCGTAGAGCATCGGCGCCACCGCCGTCGCCGCCGCCACGAACAGCCCCAGCGCTACCAGCACCCGCGGGTGGAACGGCATCAGCTTCAGCAACGCCCCCCGCCCGTGCGTCATCCGGAACAACAAGAACGCCA
>JBCBSA010000420.1:0-2357 GCA_039819425.1 Planctomycetota bacterium | reverse complement strand
AAGGGGACGTGGATGGATTCCTGATACGGAGTCATCTTGCGGAAGTGGCCGTGGGAGCCGTGGTGGTCGCCTTCATCATCGCCGGCCCCTGCAACCGCCACTACGCCATCTCCCACCGGTCCGATCACCCCCTCAACCACGTCGACGTCGCCCCCACCTCCCTCGGCCTCGCCGGCCTCACCCCCCCCGACACCATGCAGGGCTTCGACTACTCCCCGCTCGCCGTACCACGCGGCCAACTCGAAGACGCCCCCGACGCCGCCTACCTCCAGTCCGTCGTCCCCACCGGCCACGGCCCCAGCGTCGACCTGCCCTGGCGTGGCCTGCTCACCCGCGACGGCTGGAAGTACGTCGCCCTCGCCGGCCAGCCCATGATGCTCTACAACCTCCGCGAAGACCCCTACGAACAGGTCAACCTCGCCTGGCACGCCCACGCCTCGGGCATCCGCCGCCGACTCAACGGCCAGCTCCAGGACCAGATCGAACGCACCGGCGACCGATTCAGCCTCCCCGCCTTTGGATAATGCGTGGCGTTCGCCGCCGACCCCGACACGGAGCACACTCAACCGTGCCTCAGCCCTCCGAAAACGGACCGACCCCCCTAGGCCTCGAACCGACCTTCGGCTTCGGCGACCGCCTGGGCTCGGCCACCCCCGGGCACCTCGCCGCCCTGACCCGCGTGGGCGGGCCGATCCGCGGCGTCTTCGCCCAGCAGTCGATCCGCGAGATGGACCGCACCGCCCGCACCCCCCACCAGGTGATGCGGGCGGCGGCCTCGGCCCTGGACGCCGCCGGCTACCACGCGCCTTGGGGCGCAGACGCCGACCACCTCAAGACACCCGCCGACGTCGAGGCGACCGCCGCCGCCGGATTCACCTTCTTCACCCTCGACCCGTCCGACCACGTCGACCCGTCGGCCGACGACGACACCCCCGAACAGATCGACGCCAAATACCAGCCGCCGCCCTGGCTCGACGACTACCTCGGCCGGACCGTCGACATCCCGGACGGCCCCACCATCGCCTTCGACGAGCCCACCCTCAAACGCGCCGCGGTCAAGTACGGCCGCGCCATCGCCCACGCCCTCGACCTCGCCGGCGTCATCCAACAAGCCACCCGCCACACCCCGGCCCCCCCGGACAACCCCCCGGACACCCCCGCGGCAACTTCCGGGGGCGGGGGGGAGATCGAGATCAGCGTCGACGAGACCGAGCAGCCCACCACGCTCGCCGAGCACTTCGTCATCGCCGACCAACTCCGACGGGGCGGGGTGAACCTCGTGAGCCTGGCCCCGCGGTTCGTCGGCGAACTCGAAAAGGGCGTCGACTACCTCGGCGACCTCGCCGCCCTGGAGGCGTCGCTGCGTGACCACGCCGCCATTGCGGAATACCTCGGGCCATACAAGCTCAGCCTGCACTCGGGCAGCGACAAGCTGTCGATGTACCCCGCCTTCGCCCGGGCGACCCGCGGCCGGTTCCACGTCAAGACCGCCGGCACCAGCTACCTCGAAGCGCTCCGCGTCGTCGCCCGCCACGCCCCCCCCTTGTTCCGCCGGATCGTCACGTTCAGCCGGGACCGCTACGACCAGGACCGCGCCACCTACCACGTCCACGCCACGACGGATTCCGCCCCGCCCGAGTCAGACGTGCGTTCGGACCACGACCTCGAAGGCCTGTACCTCGGCCACTGGCCCGACGTCCCCGAAGGCGAGGGCTACGCCCAGCCGGGCCGACAGATCCTCCACTGCACGTTCGGCTCGGTCGTCACCGACCCCGACCTGGGCCTCGCCTTCCGGGCGTGTCTCGACAAGCACCCCGACACCTACCGGGACCTCCTCGACGACCACTTCGGCCGCCACCTCCAAGCGCTCCGCTCCGGCATGAACGGCTAACTCACCCCAAGCAACCCGCTACCACCCGCATTGCCAAAGAGCGAGCCCGCGGCACCCGCCCCCGGAAGCGTGGCCGCTCCACGGGGTGACGGTTCAAAGCACCCGAACCCTCGACCGATCGCGGGTTGGCTCCGACCCCCCGGGGCGTCCGACAAGGTGGACTTCCGGGGGTCGCCACGTCCAACCCGAACCCCAGCCGGCCTGATCCCGAGTCCATTCGCCACGGCGTTCTCCTTGCCTGGAAAGCCATCCGTCACGCGCTCGGGGGCCACATAAGAGGACGAACCGCCCAAAATATGCGCACAAACCGCACCCCAAAGTCCAGGTATCAGTAGTTAATCTCTACTCCTGCATAGAGATAAAAAACTTTTTGCCCGACCTATATTTTTTCCAAGGTCGGTGATTTTTTTGTGCGCACAAAGCTATCTTCGCCCGGGGTTCTGCTTCGCATGATCGTAGCCCCGCC
>JBCBSA010000419.1:0-2371 GCA_039819425.1 Planctomycetota bacterium | reverse complement strand
CGACGGCCGGTACGCCGGCTGGCTGGGCATGGCCGACCAGCCCCGCGAGTCCGCCGCCGCCGCCATCGCCGACCTCGGCGAACTGGGCGTCAAACGCCGCGTCATGATCACCGGCGACCGCCAGTCCCCCGCCGCCCGCGTCGCCGCCGCCGTGGGCATCACCGATTACACCGCCGAAGCACTCCCGGGCGATAAGCTCACCCTCGTCGAAGACCTCAAGGCCGCCGGCCACACCGTCGCGGTCCTCGGCGACGGCGTCAACGACGGCCCCGCCCTCGCCGCCGGCCACGTCTCCATCGCCATGGGCGCCGCCGGCTCCGACGTCGCCGTCAACTCCGCACGCATCGCCCTGATGAACAACAACCTCGACCGCCTGCCCTTCCTCGTGACCCTCTCCCGACGCACCGTCGGCGTCATCCGCCAGAACCTCATCATGACGATGCTCTACATCCTCTTCATGCTCGGCCTCCTCGCCGCCGGCATCCTCACCCCCCTGGGCGCCGCCATCGGCCACGGCATCAGCAGCATCGTCATCATCTTCAACTCCGCCCGCCTCGTCCGCGTTGGCGAAGCCCTCGACCACCACGACGCGGCGCAAGCGTCCTCTGCCGACCCGGCCCGCCCGATCCACACCACCCCGGTCGCGGCTCCCGCGGTGGCTTAGCCGGCTTGAGGATTTCGGCCTCCCGCAGTTGCCGGAACATTCAGAGCGTCGGGGGTTCAAATCGCCCGGGCTTCTTCACGGTGGCCCACAGGTTCAGGCCCAGCTCGAAAGAGCCCTTGCGGTATTCGCCCTCCCGCAGCGAGGTCCGCTGGATCGTCTGCCGGATCTCGGCGTGAGAATAAGTCTTGACGTGTTCCTCGGCCTCTTCACGGCTGATCATGCCCAGCCGGCTCAGCGCCCAGATCACCGGCGTGGTCCAGCCCGCCGGCGTCGTCATTACGAACTGCCCGCCCGGCTGCAGCACCCGACCGATCTCTTCCAGCAACACGACCAGGTCGTCCATCGGCACGTGCTCGAATACCGCCAGCATGGTTACCACCGCCATCGACTCGTCGGCGTAGGGCAGCTCCTGCGTGTTCTCGATATCGAACGACTTGAGCCGGAGGTCCGGGAACCGGTCGCCGAGGTGGTCCATCGAGGCCTGGTCGATCCCGTGTTTCTCCGCGAACTCGGTGCCGATCAGGAACCCCGGGAAAGCGCCGCAGCCGTAGTCGAGCAGCCGGCCGCTCCGCAGGCCCGGCTCGATCAGGCGGTCGGCCATCCGGGAACGCTGTTTCGACAGATACGATTCCATGCGGCCGCGGCCGCGGGTGGGGCGGTCCAGTCCGAAAGCGAAACTACTCACGCGGGGTTCTCCGTAGCGGATTCTTGGGCGTCGGCCGGCGGCGCGACGGCGTCGGGGTGGGAAGGCGGCAGCAGCGACCGGGCGAGCTCGCGGTTGACCTTCGCGTCCTCGTACTCCGGGTCGTTGGCCAGCGCCTGCCCGAAGCGGTTGTAGGCGTCTTCGTAACGGCCGAGCGTCGCCAGCAGCACGCCGTAGTTGTTGAGCAGGAGCGGGTCGCCGGGCGAGACCCGCAGGGCCGAGCTGTAGACGAGCTCCGCCTCCTCCAGGCGGCCGGTGTCCCGCAGGATGATGCCCAGCCCGACCGCCGCCGGCACGTTCTGGTCGTCGTCGGCGATGACCTGCCGGTACAGCGTTTCGGCCTCGGCGAGGTTGCCGTGTCCCGCCTCGAAGTCGGCGAAGTTCCGGCGGATCGCGATCGATTCGGGGAACATCTCCAAACCCTGCGCGAAGCGCTCCCGGGCCTTGTCGGTGCGGCCGAGCTGGTTGAGCGCGATGGCCAGGTTGACCGCGGCACCGGCCGAGCCCGACTCTTCGTCCACCAGCCCGCGCAGCACCTCGACCGCGTCGGCGGGGCGGCCCTCGCGGGCCAGGATCACCCCGAGGAGGTTGCGGGCCGTCGGCTCGTTGGGGTTCAACTCGAAGGCCCGCCGGATCGACGCTTCGGCCTCGACCATCTTGTCCTGCAACGCCAGCGCGCCGCCGAGCATCGCGTGGGCCTGCGCCTCGTCGGGTTCGCGGAGCACGGCCTCACGCAACGCCACCTCGGCGTTCGTGAAGTCCCCCTTCTCGAACCACAACCGCCCCCACAACAGGGGGGTCTTGAGGTAATCGGGGTGGGCGGCGTCCAGCCGCTCGATCAGCTCTTCGGCGTCGTCCAGCCGGCTCCCGTTGTTCAGGTACGCGGCGGCGAGGTTGTTCATCGCGAACGCGCTGTTGGGCTGGGCCCGCAGGGTCTGCTCCCACAGCTTGATCGCGGTGTCGTAGTCCTGCGACCGCACCAGGGTCATCCCCGTGTACACGAC
>JBCBSA010000418.1:0-2382 GCA_039819425.1 Planctomycetota bacterium | reverse complement strand
GTTCTGCGCGGCGGCGACCGAGGCGATCGGGATCCACTCGATCTTCGGGGCGTTCATCGCCGGCGTCGCCTGCGGGGACTCGAAGCACCTGCGGCGGCAGACCGTCGAGACGATCGAGCAGTTCATCAACAACATCTTCGCCCCGCTGTTCTTCGCCGGCATCGGGCTGCGGGTGAACTTCATCGAGGGCTTCGACGTCGCCGCGGTGGTGCTGGTGCTGGTGGTGGCGATCGTCGGCAAGCTGGTGGGCTGCTACTTCGGGGCCAAGTGGGCGGGCATGTCCAAACGCGAGTCCGCCGCGGTCGGGTTTGGGATGTCGGCCCGGGGGGCGCTCGAGATCATCCTGGGCCAGCTCGCGCTCTCGTATGGACTCATCACCGAGAAGCTGTTCGTCGCCATCGTCGTGATGGCGATCGCCACGTCGCTGCTGGCGGGTCCGGCGATGCAGGCGGTGCTCAAGCGCAAGCAGAAGCGGCGCCTCGAAGAAATCATCAGCGACCGGCTGTTCATCAATCAGCTGCGCAGCGCCACGCGGCGGGACGCGATCCGCGAGATGAGCGAGCGGGCCGCCGACGCCGTGGACAAGGCCGACCTCGACGCCCAGACCATCGACGGCGCCGTCTGGCAGCGGGAGCAGATGATGTCCACGGGGCTGCCCCACGCCGTGGCCGTGCCGCACGCGCGGCTGCCGGGGCTGACCAAGCCGGTCGTCGTCGTCAGCCGGTCCAACGCGGGCATCGACTTCGACGCGCCCGACGGGCAGCTGGCCGAGATCATCTGCCTGATCCTGACGCCCGAGCACGACGGCGAGGCGCAGCTCGAGCTGCTCGCGGCCGTGGCCGAGGCCTTCGAGGCCGACGACACCCGCCGGCGGTGCCTGGACGCGGCGACGTTCACCGAGTTCAAGGCGGCGCTGGTGACCAGCTCGACCGCGGGATCGCACGGATGAGTGCGAGGTTTGAGCCGCGCTGCCCCAGCGTGAATTGAGATCGAGCCCTCGGTTATGCTCCGCCCCGAAAACTCATGGACCAAGCCGCCGCCCCCATCCACGCCCCCGACGCGGGCAAGAAAAAACTGAGCAAAGACCTGGGCCTATGGGACGTGTACTGCATCAGCACGGGCGCGATGTTCAGTTCGGGGTTCTTCCTGCTGCCCGGGCTGGCGACCGCGTACGCCGGGCCGAGCACGGTGCTGGCGTACCTGGTGGCGGGGCTCTTGATGATCCCGGCGATGCTGAGCATGGCCGAGCTGTCGACCGCCCTGCCGCGGGCGGGCGGGACGTACTACTTCCTGGACCGCAGCCTCGGGCCGGGGGCGGGCACGGTCGGGGGGCTGGGCACGTGGCTCGCCTTGGTGCTCAAGTCGGCGTTCGCGCTGCTGGGCATGGGAGCGTACCTCGCAATCGCGCCGGGGCTGTCGCAGTTGCTGCCGGTCGACGAGGGGCAGCGGCTGTGGGTCATCAAGGGGCTGGCGGTGGCGCTGACCGTCGCGTTCGCGGCGCTCAATATCTTCGGGGCCAAGGAGACGACCCGGCTTCAGAGCATCCTCGTGATCGCGCTCTTGAGCGTGTTGTCGTTCTTCGTGATCCAGGGGTTGTACTTCGTGTTTTTCTCCGGGGAGGTGCCCGGCGAGGAGTTGCGTGAGCAGTACACGCCGTTCTTCCACGCCGAGAACGGCTTCGGCGGGTTCTTCGCCACGGTCGGTTTGGTGTTCGTCTCCTACGCCGGGCTGACCAAGGTCGCCAGCGTCAGCGAGGAGGTGAAGCGGCCGGACCGCAACCTGCCGCTGGGCATGATCCTGTCGCTCGTCACGGCGACGACGATCTACGTCGTGGGCGTGGCCATCATGATCGCCACGGTCGACCCCGGGCCGCTGCGGGGCGACTACACCCCGGTGGCGACCTCGGCCGAGCGGTTCTTCGACTGGCTGCCCGGGTCGGTGGGCCTGATCCTGATCGTCGTCGCGGCGCTGGCGGCGTTCGCCTCGACCGGCAACGCGGGGATCCTCTCGGCCAGCCGGTACCCGCTGGCGATGGGGCGCGACCGGCTGCTGTCGCCAAAATTCAACGAGCTGGGCAAGTTCGGCACGCCGACGCTGGGCATCGTGGTCACCGCGGGTCTGATGATCTTCTTCATCGTCGCGCTGTCGGCCGAGGGGGTGGCGAAGGTGGCCAGCGCGTTCAACCTGTTCGTCTTCGGGCTGATGAACGTGTCGGTGATCGTGATGCGGGAGGCCAAGATCGACAGCTACGACCCGGGCTTCCGCAGCCCGCTGTACCCGTGGATGCAGCTCGCCGGGGTGCTGGGGGGGCTGTGGTTGCTGTTCGGCCTGGGGGGCCTGGCGATAACCGCGTTGACGGGATCGGTGGTGGTGGGCACGGCC
>JBCBSA010000417.1:0-2388 GCA_039819425.1 Planctomycetota bacterium | reverse complement strand
TCAAGGCCGGCAAGCACGTCGTCACCGAAAAGCCCTTCGTCGTCACGACCGGCGAGGCCGACCGGCTCATCGCCCTGGCCAAGAAGCACGGCGTCGTGGTCAGCACCTACCACACCCGCCACTGGGACGGCTGGATCGTCCGCGCCGTCCGCGAGGTCGTCGACAAAAAAACCATCGGCGACGTGTTCAAGATCGACGCCCACATGGGCGCCTACTACATGCCCCAGCCCTGGTGGCGCACCAGCCGGTCGATCTCCGGCGGCGTGCTCTACGACTGGGGCGTCCACCTGCTCGAGTACTGCCTCCAGATCATCGACGCCGACGTCACCGAAGTCACCGGCTTCGCCACCCACGGCTACTGGGAGTCCCAGGTCCCCAAAGACTTCCCCTGGATCGGCGACATGAACGACGACGAAGCCTCCGCCGTCGTCCGCTTCGGCAACGGCGCCCACGTCAACCTCTCCGTCTCCCACCTCCGCGCCGACCCGCCCGCCGACTTCCTCACCATCCACGGCACCAAGGGCTCCTACGGCATCTCCAACCCCCAGTGGACCCTCCGCAAGCCCAATCGCAAGGGCGAGATCGTCGCCAAGACCGGCAAGCACCCCAGGTCCCGGGGCGCCGACATCTACTACCAGAACATCGCCGACCACCTCACCGGCCAGGCCGACCTGATCATCACCCCCGAGTGGGCCCGCCGCCCCATCCACATCCTCGACCTCGCCGCCCGCAGCGCCAAGGCCGGCAAGTCGCTCAAAGCGAAGTACGGCTAAACACCCTTCAATTCGTCCTTCAGCTCAATGTTTAGCGGGTGCGGCGAAGCCGCCCCTTCCGGGGGCCGGGGAGGAGGGGCGGCCTCACCCCGTCCCCGACAGCTTCCGCACCGTCTGGTCGAACCCCCGCACCATCCCCGCCACCATCGCGTAAACCACCGCCCCGTACCCCCCCGCCGCCGCCACCGCCGCGAACGCCAGCGACGCCCGGCCGAACGTCTGACCCTCCGCGAACCCCTCCACCCGGTCCCACGGATCGACCAGCATCGCCGCGCTCGTCGCCGGGCTGAACCCATTAATCACCGGCCCGATCAACGCCGTCTTCCCGATCCCGTACCACCCGCACAGCCCCAGCACCAGCACCACCGCCCCCAGAATCCCCACCGTCGGCACCACCGCCCCCAACACCCCCTTCGCCTTCAGGCTCCACGCCATCCCCGACGCCACGCACACCGCCACGAACGGCACCAGCATCAACGCCAGCCACAACCCCGCCTCCGGCAACACCAGCGGCACCCCCGGAATACTCGCACCCCCACCACCGCCGCCGAACCCCCCCGTCGTCACGTATTGGGTAAACGTCGCCTGCGGCCAACCGCGCGCCGCCCCCACCACGGCGTACACGCTCACCCCCATCAGCGTCACCACCGGCACCGCCAACATCACTCCTAAAAACCGCACCAGCCCCCGCAGCTTCCCCCAGATGTACTGCCGCGGCGTCACCGGCGTCGTCAGCATGATGTCCAACGTCCCGTCCTCCCGCTCCCGGCTCACGCACCCCGCGCTCATGTAGAGCGCCACCAGCGTCACCACCGCCACCTCCAACAACAACAACGCCGTCAGCCCCCGGTGAAACACGTCGTGGTCCGCCAACACCCCGCCCCCCGCAAGGCCGGACGCGGGCAACGCCGGCAGCCGCCCGAAGTGGTACGCCAACGTCAGCCCCGCCGCCAACACCAGCCCCACCACCGCGAAGCCGTACCGCGCCAGGATCCCCCCAAACATCTTCCCCCGCGTGTTCGCCTCCCGCCACGCGATCGGGTTCCCCGACACCTCCCGCACCGCGTGACGCCGCTCGCCCCGCCCCAGACGCAGCTTCTTCTTCACCTTGATCCACGCTTCACTCTGCCCCTGCCCGATCCGCCGCAGGAACACCGCGCACCCCAGCACGATCAGCACGCTCCCCCCCAGCGTCCACACGACGAACGCCAACAACGGCTTGCCCATGAACAACGCCGCCGGCCCCGCCATCGCCGCGGTCGCTTCCGGGGGCGGCGGCCGGTAGTCCGTCAGCAGCGAGCTCTCCAGCACCAAGAGCGGGTGAAACGCCGTCAGCCACGTCGTCGTCGGCTCCGGGTCCAGCACCCGCACCAGCCCCCGGTCCAGCGCGTACACCCCCGCCAGGTACGCCGCGATCGCGATGACAAACGTGAACACCGCCTTCCGACCCCCCGCCCGCAAGACGCTCAGCAGCACCGCCACCGACCCCACGAACACCGCCGTGCACCCCGCCACCGCGAACGCCGTGAACACCGACCCCCCCCCCCCCCCCCCCCAAACCCGCACAAGTCGGGAGAGGGGGGGGGGGGGGAAGAGGGTTGTTGGGGGGGGGGTG
>JBCBSA010000416.1:0-2398 GCA_039819425.1 Planctomycetota bacterium | reverse complement strand
ACGTTGGCGGCTCCGGGAAACCAGACCCACATCGCCGGCGTGTTCCTGTGGAAGTGGTTCACCGATCACCGCCGCCCCGGCCGCCACGCGTCGCGGATGACGCTGCGCATCGCGTCGTATTGGAGGACGAACTCGTCGGCGTGGTCGCGGTCCCCGGGGAACCACTTCCACAGGAACACGCCGGCGATGTGGGTCTGGTTTCCCGGAGCCGCCAACGTCTCCAGCGCGATCCGCATGCAGCGCAGCTTCAGCTCGGCCCCCGTCGCCGGGTCGCCGATGCGGGCGTCGGACCACGGCTGCAGCGCGGCCTCTTCCGACTGGGCGTAACCCAGTTCCGTGAGCAGCACCGGCTTGCCGTGCTTCGCCGACAGCGCACGCAGCCGACCGGCGATGTCGGCCCAACCCGCCCGGAGGTCGGCGTCGGTCGGCGGCAACGCTTCGGTCACCGGGTAGT
This sequence comes from Planctomycetota bacterium, assembly GCA_039819425.1. Classification (GTDB taxonomy): domain Bacteria; phylum Planctomycetota; class Phycisphaerae; order Phycisphaerales; family Phycisphaeraceae; genus Algisphaera. The sequence goes on along the minus strand of JBCBSA010000416.1, from coordinate 1,944 downwards.
ACGCCTGCACGCCGACGAGGTCCAGCGCGTCCCAGAACGGCACGTCGGGGTGCTCGTCCCAGTTCGCCGCGTAGGTGAGCGACCCGCCGTAGACCTCCCGCACCGCGGCGACGACGCGCCGCCAGTCCGCTTCGCGGTGCAGCGTCTGGTGCAGCTCGGTGCCCACGGCGAAGACGTCGGCGTCGGCCCGCTCGGCGAGGCGGGCCTGGTCCACGATGAACTCGGTGTACCCCCGGAAGAAGCGATCCCACTGCGCTTCGGTGTCGAAGGTGATGACGCCTCGCCACGCGAAGCCGCTGCCCCAGTAGGCGAGGTGGGGTTTGAGGAAGGTCGACAGGCCGCGTTCTTTGGCCCACTCCAGCGGCCGGAGCGTGGCGGGGCGCACCGGGCCGGGGCGGTAGCCGACGGTTCCGTCGCGGCCGATGCGGGCGTAGGGGTGGACCTGGATGGCCGTGACGCCCAGCGCCTTGAGCTCGTCGAGCAAGGGCGGCATCGTCGCGGGGTTATCCCACTCGCCGGGCCCCCAGCGGTAGCACGACACGACCACGCCACGCGCCGGCGTTTCGGGAAGCGTCGTGACCTCGGCCTCGGCCGCGTGGACTTCCGGCGTTACGCCGACGACCGCCAACCCGAACCCCCACCCCACCAAAACGCCGACGATCGAAACAGCCTGTTTCATCACGCCCATGGTAGCGCCGCGATTCAGCCGCCGTTCATCGCCGGGTCGATAGGCCGGGTTAGACTTCGGGCATGGGTTACCGCCGGATCGACCTGACACTGCCCGGAGACGACGAGATCGACTTGCCCGGGGTGTGCGAAGGGGTCGACCTGATCGACCACCAGGTCTTCACGTCCGATGCGGGCGGGGCACGCCGGGCGATACTGCTGGTGCGTGACGACGAGGCCGAGCCGACCACCGACGCGCTGGCGGACTGTTTCGGCGAGCGGGCGGGGTTCCGACTGACGGTGACGCAGCTGGCGGCGGTGATCCCGCGTCCCGACGAAGACGAGGCGGGGGGTTCAAGCGACGCGGGCGGGGGGGACGGGGCGGAGGACGACAAGAAGCCCTCGCACGGCCGCATCAGCCGAGAGGAACTGGCCGAAGACCTCGCCGGGGGGTCGCGGGTCTCTCGGCAGTACCTGCTGATGGTGCTGCTGTCGTCGGTGATCGCGGGGGTGGGGCTGGTGCGTGACGCGGCGGCGGTGGTGATCGGGTCGATGGTGATCGCGCCGCTGTTGTTGCCGAACATGTCGTTGGCGTTGGGGACGGCGCTGGGGGACTTCCGGATGATCCTGCGGTCGCTGTGGACCAACGCGGCGGGGGTGGGGGTGTGCCTGGCGTTCGCGGTGGGGGTGGGGCTGACGGTGCCGTTCGACCCGGAGGTGTCGCAGATCGCGTCGCGGACGGAGGTGGGCTATTCGGACGTGGCGTTGGCGTTGGCGGCGGGGACGGCCGGGGCGGTGGCGGTGACGTCGGGGGTGTCGGCGAACCTGATCGGGGTGATGGTCGCGGTGGCGCTCTTGCCGCCGATGGTCGCGCTGGGGCTGCTGGTGGGCGGGGGGCTGTGGGAGCGGGCGCTGGGCACCGGGCTGCTGCTGGCGGTGAACCTGGCGTGCGTCAACCTGGCGGGGGTGGCGACCTTCCTCGCACGCGGCGTCCGGCCCGGGCGGTTCGCCGAGGAAGAGAACGCCCGCAGGGCGTCGGCGGCGGCGATCGCGTTCTGGCTGGCCACCCTCGCTGGGACCGTCGCTTTGATCTGGCTCGCGCAGTCGAAGACCAGCGGCTGAGGCGTGCGGCTTGGAGACACCCCGGCTCCGCGCGCACACGCCGACCGGGATCTCGCGCAGAAAACCGGGCGTGGCCAACATTTTTTAGGCTCGGGTCCACGCGGGGCTTACGGCCGCACCGCCCGCGTCGACGCAAGAAATGTGCGCACCTCCGCG
>JBCBSA010000415.1:0-2402 GCA_039819425.1 Planctomycetota bacterium | reverse complement strand
CCAACGGCATCGACGGGTTCGCCGGCTACCTCGCCGGCCTCGGCGTGCCGCTGCCGACCCTCAACGCCTACCTCGCCGCCGGCACCGAGGTCGTCGCCGGCGTCGCGGTGGCGCTTGGGCTTTTCACCCGGCTCGCCGCCGTGCCCCTCGTCGTCACCATGGCCGTCGCCTTCTTCCTGGCCAAGGGCGCGGCCCTCAACCCCAACGGCGGCGGCGGCGAGTACGCCCTCGCCCTGGGCCTCGTCGCCGTCACCCTGATCCTCACCGGCCCCGGACGCTTCAACCTCACCGCTCCGCTGCTCCGCGGCCTCGCCGCCACGAGCCGGGGCCCCAAGACCAGCCCGCGCACCACGCCGGCCCCCGCCTGAACCACCCATCCCACCCGACCCCCGGCGGCCGATGCGTATCGCCCGCCGTTTTCTCCCCACCCTCCGACCGGAGCCCCGTCCGATGTCCACCGCCGCCACCAACGTCCGCCTCCACGACCTGCTCGACACCATCCGCAACGGCCGCATCATGGACGCCATGAACGAGTTCTACGCCGACGACGTGGTCATGTCCGAACCCGCTTACGGCGACACCGTCGGCCTCGCCGCCAACCTCGAACGCGAAGAAAAGTTCGTCGCCTCCGTCAAAGAATTCAAAGGCTTCGAGACCCCCGCCGTCGCCGTCGGCGATAACGTCGGCATCTACGAGAACGTCATGGACTGGGTCGACGTCAACGGCAACGACATCCACGTCGAGCAGACCGTCGTCCAGCGCTGGAACGCCGACGGCAAGATCACCCACGAGCGCTTCTACTACGACACCGGCAGCTGAGCCTGCTCTCTGTCTGCTCCGTCTAGCGTCCCGACCACAAAGCCCAGAAGCCTACGGATTGAATCCGTAGGTCTTTTTTTTGATCCACTCTTTCACCGTCGAGCCGTTACCTTCTGACCGTGGCCACCCACCGCACCCTCTCCTGCCCGCCCGCCCCCGACCCCGAGCTCGGCCTCACCCGCGCCCAACCCCTGCGCCTCGACCTCGCCCTCCCCGACCAACTACCCCACCGCCCCGGCGTCCTCCTGATGATCCCCGGCTTCGGCCAGGACAACGACGACGGCTACCTCCACGCCTTCCGCGCATGGGCCGCCGACACCCACAACCGGCTCGCCCTCACCGTCGGCTACCACGGCTCCCGCAACCGGCCCGCTGCCGGCGCCGCCTTCCAGTTCGCCCAGGACGACGCCGCCCGCCTCTACCTCGCCTGCCAACAGCACCACATCCCCTGGCCCCAGCCCCCGGCGACCCCCGACCCCAACGCCCTCATGGCCGCTCTCGACGCGGCTACGAAACAAAACCCACCCGACCAACCCCTCACCCTCTCCGTAGGCCTGCTCCCCCCCGACGGCCCGGTCAACCTTGGCTTCCTCCAGGCCCTCGACCACCTCCACGCCCTGACCGCCCTCCGCCAACACATCGATATCGACCCCGCCGACGTCGTCGCCCTGGGCAGTTCCCACGGCGGCTACCTCGCCCAGCTCTGCGCCAAGCTCGCCCCCTGCACCTTCCGGGCCGTGCTCGACAACTCGGGCTACGCCCAGCTCCCGGTCCGCTACCTCGACAGCCGCGGCGACGGCCAACCCGACTGCTACGTCGGCGTCAACCCCCATTTCCGCCTCGCCGGCTACGTCGCCTCCGCCTGGTCGCTCCTCGCCGAGCCCGACGCCCCCAACCACCTTCACGCCGACGCCCTGGCTCTCCGTGACCTCGCCCACCCCGACCACCTCACCGCCACCCGCGCTGCCGCCGGCGATCGACCCGCTGTGTTCCGCTGCGTCCACGCCCCCGCCGACGCCATCGCCCCCACCGCCGACAAACAAGCCTGGTTCGCCGCCGCCCGCGACGCCGGCTTCGATGCCGACCTCCACCTCGCCACCCCCGACGACGTCGACGGCGCCTACATCAAGTCCCTCGACCACGGCCTGGGCCTCAGCCTCCGCCGATTCCTCTCCCGCCACCTCTCCGACCTCCCCCCGCTCCCCGACACCTCGACGACCCCCTACGCCGACGACGCCGCCCACGAAACCACCCTCGACTTCGCCGGCCCCACCCGCGTCTACCGCGTCCGTCACCACGCCGACCGATCCCCCACCGTCACCGTCGACCTCAAGCGTTCATGATCCCCACCACGATGAAGAACGCGATCAGCCCCACCCCCAGCAACCCCAACACCGTCCCGATGATCCCCGTCACCAGCCCCGCCGTCGCCATCCCCTCCGATGCCGGCGACACCTCCCCCCGTTTCACCTGCCCGCTCGCCACCCGCGCAAAATAGATCGCCAACGGCCCACAGATCACCGACACCAGCCCGTACGTCATACACCCCACGATCGACACGATCCCCAGCACCATCGACGCCA
>JBCBSA010000414.1:0-2424 GCA_039819425.1 Planctomycetota bacterium | reverse complement strand
CCGAAGGAGCGGATGTCGACGGTGACGGGCTCGTTGACGATGCCGGGGTAGGCGTCGCGGGGGAAGACGAACCCGGCGTGCCCTGCCCCAATCCCCGCGTCGTCTTCCCCCGCGACGCCTACCCCGGCATCGTCAACGAGCCCGTCACCGTCGACATCCGCTCCTTCGGCGTCCGCTGCCCCCCTTGCACCAAGGACCTGCCGACCTACGGCATCTTCGGCATCTTCCACCTCCTGCCCCCCTCCCTCGCCTGGCTCTGGCGACTCGTCGCCCCCCGCGGCCACGGCAACCCCTCCATCGTCGACGAGGGCGGCATGACCTCCGAGGGCGTCGGCTCCTACTGGCCCTTCGCCACCGGCCGACGCGTCGACCAGGCCAACATCCTCCTCCACCAGATCCTCAAGACCCCCGAGACCCTCTTCATCCTCTGCCCCAACCAGCACGTCGGCTGCTGGGAGACCGGCTTCGCCCCGCAGTGGATCGCCCGAGAGTACCTCTCCCGCCGCGGCGCCAACCCCTTCGACCCCGCCAAGGTCCTCGACGCCCGCTGCCCCCTGCTCGGTCAAACCCCCCGCACCATCCAGATCGAGGGCCAGACCGTCGGCCACTGGTTCCTCCAGGTCGACTCCCAACCCGAGGTCGGCCCCGAAGCCTACGACAAGGGCGCGGCGATCCTCACCAAGTTCTTCCACGAACAGATCAACAAGTTCATCCACGACGACCTCGACCCCAAGGGCCGAGAGATCATCCAGGCCTGCCTCGACGGCGCGACCGTCGAAGACTACAAGAACTTGTCGTCCGTCTGACCCCCGAAAAACTTCGCCCCCGCCGAAGCCCACGTTCGCCGAACGTGGGCTTCTTTCGTCACCCGCATCGTCCACACACAACGCCAACACCACCCCGGTAGATCCTCCCCATGACCCGACCACCGACGCTGCCCCCGCTGGCCGCGGCGCTGCTGCTCACGCTGGCCGCGCCGCCCGGCCACGCGGCGGCCGACGAAGCCGACCCGCTCATCGTCGCCCACCGCGGCGCATCCCACGACGCCCCCGAGAACACGCTCGCCGCCTTCCGACTCGCCTGGGAGCAGGGGGCCGACGTTTTCGAGTGCGACGTCTGGCTCACCGCCGACGACCGCATCGTCTGCCTCCACGACAAGACCACCGGACGCACCGCCGGCGGCGACAAGGGCACCGGCCTCTCCGTGACCGCCTCCACCCTCGCCCAGCTGCGTACCGTCGAAGTCGGCGCGTGGAAGCACGAGCGGTTCCGCGGCGAGCCGATCCCCCTGCTCGCCGACGCCCTCGCCACCGTGCCCGCCCACGGCCGCGTCTTCGTCGAAGTCAAAGACACCGCCCGCATCGTGCCCCGCCTCGCCCGTGTCCTCGCCGAGTCCGGGCTCCGGCCCGACCAACTCACCGTCATCAGCTTCGACGCCCGCGTGGTCGCCGCCAGCAAAGCCGCGCTCCCCGAGGTCGAAGCCCACTGGCTCACCGGATTCAAGATCGACCAGGCCACCGACACCCCCACCGTCGAACTCGACCAGGTGCTGGCCACCCTCGCCTTAGCCCAAGCCGACGGCCTGGGTGCCCGCGCCCGGCCCGACCACTTCGACGCCGCGTTCGTCGCCGCGCTGCGAGACCACGGGTACCGCGTCAACGTCTGGACCGTCAACGACCCCGACGTCGCCCGCTTCTACGCCGACCTCAACGTCGACGCGATCACCACCGACCGCCCCGCCCTATCTCGTTTCATGACGATCACGATCGCCGAGGACGTCTTGCGTCTCTTGCCGAAGGGCACGCACGACCCCGCTCTTTTCATTCGCCCGACGGAGCTGTCCGGCGCGATGAAAAAGGCCGGCCTGAAGGTCGGGCCGACGAAAGGCCTTGGCCCGCGAGGCCTGAACCGCCGCGGTGATTTTGTCTTTGGGCCAGTCCCGACGCGCGCCATCATCTACATGGGCATCGCCCACAAAGGAGATCGCCCAGGTCACCAATGATGGCTTGAAAGCTGAATTGAAGGCGCAGGCGCGTGGCGGATCGGGCAGGTCCGTGATGCGGCGACGGCCCTGGGCTTCGGATCTTTCAGAGGGGGTTTTGGGCGCCAGCGAAGAACATCAAGCGCCCGTCACCATCATAGATGGGCCGAATTCTGAGACGATTGACGAACGACGAACCATCCTTGCGGTAGTTTAGAATGTCGATCGTGAAGCGAGTTTGCGCGTTCAAGGCATTGCGAATCGCCTCTACGGCATGGGGGTCGGTGTCGGGGCCTTGAAGAAACCGGCAGTTGCGCCCGACCGCTTCGTCGGGTGAGTAACCAGTCTGGTTCTCAAACTCGTCGCTTACGAAAATCATCGGGTTGTCGGGCAAGGAGGGGTCAGAAATCACGACGCTCATGTCGATTTCGTCCTTCTCAAGA
>JBCBSA010000413.1:0-2433 GCA_039819425.1 Planctomycetota bacterium | reverse complement strand
GCTCAAGTCGAGCTACCGCCTCAAGGAAGGCCGACGCCCATCCGGGGACGACTCGCCCGGCGGCCGATACGACGGCCGGTTCACCGCCGACTGGGAGTACGCCCCGGGCCACGGCGACCTCGACGAGCACAACGGCCGCACCGGCGTCACCCCCGAATACCCCGAAGGCACCTACTTCTACGTCATCACCGACGCCCACCCCTACCTCCCCCGCTCGTTCCACGGCACACCCGACGACAGCTTCCGTCAGGCCGGCGGGGGCGGCGGTGGGAGAGAACGCGGAACGCGTCAGCGTCCCGAGGGGGAACGCCGCGGCCCGCCGCCGCGTCGGTGATCACTCGCCCACGATCTCGACCTGCTCGGGCGAGGTCACCGCGATCTGGGGCGCGCCGAACATCGAGGACAGCTCGCCGGTGACGCGGATGGTCTGCCCGGCGATCGCGTCGCCGTGGGTCCCGCCGAAGGCCGCGGCCATGGCGTCGAAGTGCGGCGGCCGCCAGATGACCTGGAAGTCGCCGCGGCCGTTGCCCTCGAATTTAACCAGGAACGTCTTACCGCTCTGGCTGGTGTAGGCCCGGGCGACGACGCCCTCGACCGTGACCACGGCGTCGCGGTCTTCGAGGGCTTTGAGTCGATCGGTCTCGGACGCCGCCAGCACTTCGATCGGCCCCGGTGAATCGGTCGACTCATCCGTGACCCGTGCCGCGGCTTCCCGCGAGGCCGGGGGCCTTTCGGGCGTTGCCACCACCGCCGCCGCGGACTCGACGCGAGCCTCGCCGGCGTCGCCGCTACCGCTCAAGGCCAGAAACGTGCCGCCGGTGCCCAAACCCAGGGCCACGACCGCCACCCCGGCGGGAACCGCCCACCTCGGCCGACGACGCGGGCCCACCACCGCCTCCAGCACCGCGCCCGACATCCCGGCCGACACCGACGCGGACGGGCCCAACGCGATGGCGTGGGCCCGCAGCACCCGGCCGAAGTCTTCGACACCCGGGAAACGCGCTTCGGGGTCCTTCGCCAGCGTCCGCTCGACCGCCAAGGCCAGCTTCGCCGGCACGTCCGGCACCAGCTCACGTAGCGGCGGCGGCGTGGCGTGAACCTGTTTCTCCAGGACTTCTTTGTAATCGCGGACCGTGCCGGGGAAGACGTGCTCGCCGGCGAGCATGTGCCAGACCGTGCAGCCGAGGCTGTACTGGTCGGAGGCGGGCAAGGCCGGGAGGCCGCGGGCGACCTCGGGGGCCATCGTGTGCGGCGTGCCGATGACGCCGGCGGGCAGGCGGAACGTATCGTTGGGGTCGCCCAGGTCGGCCAGGCCGAAGTCCGCCAGCTTGCACCGGCCGTCGCGGGTCAGCATCAGGTTGCCGGGCTTCACGTCCCGGTGCAGCACGCCCGCGTGGTGCGCGAACGCCAACGCCTCGGCCGCGTCCGCCCCCAGGTCGCACGCCCGGCCGACCGGCAGCGCCCCGCCGTCGTCGATCAGCCGCTTGACGTCGCCGCCCTGCACCAGGTCCATCGCGATGAAGATCAGCTCTTGCTGCTGGTCGATCTCGAGGATGTTGACGATGTGGGGGTGGCTGAGCTTCGCCGCGGCGCGGGCCTCGCGGACGAACTGCTGCACTTGCTTCTTCTGCTGCGTGGACTCGCCGGCACCGCCGCGGATGCTCATCACCTTGATCGCCACCTGCCGCTTGAGCGTCGTGTCCTCGGCCAGGAACACCTTGCCCATCGACCCCCGGCCCAGCAGGCTCAGCAGCCGGAACTTGCCCAGCCGCTTGCCCCGCCACCGGCCCGACGACGACCCACCGGATTCCGATGCCGATCCGCTCGACGTAGACAACCGCAACCTCCGGCCAAGGGAGACGCACCCAACGCCATCCGCCACGGCTCTTAGTTTACCCCACGCCGCCGCACCGCCTCGAACAACAACACCGCCGCCGCGTTGGCCGCGTTGAGCGAGTCTATGGCCCCACCCGCCGCGGCCATCGGGATCGTCAGCTTCACATCCGCCGCTTCCCGCCACGCCTCGCCCAGCCCCGCGTGCTCGGGCCCCACCACCACCGCCACGCTCGCTCCCGCGCCGCCCCACCGGGCCGTGTAGCAGTCCGCCCCGCCGTCCGCGAGCGCCGCGGCGATCGTCACCCCCCTCTCGCGCAACCAACCGATCGCCGCCGCGTCGTCGGCCACCGCCACCGTCGGCAGCGCGAACACCGCGCCCGTGCTGTTGCGGATCGCCTGCGGGCTGAACGCGTCCACCACCGGCCCCACCGCCAGCACCGCCACACACCCCGCCGCCGCCGCCGTCCGCACCATCGCCCCGAGGTTGCCCGGCTTCTCCACGCCTTCGAGCACGACGACCAGTGGGTCGGCGCCCAACAGGAGCCGGTCGAGCGGCGTCGGCGCCGCCTCGGCGACGGCGTGGTGCTGGTCGCCGAG
>JBCBSA010000412.1:0-2449 GCA_039819425.1 Planctomycetota bacterium | reverse complement strand
CAGACGTTGGCCCAGCGGATCGCCACGGCGATCGCGAACCACCCGACGCCGAAGTCGGAGGTGGCGATCGCGGTGGTGGACGGCAACGACGGGGATCGGCTGTACGCCAACTCGAACGCCGGGCGGGCGATGCTCCCGGCGAGCAACATGAAGCTGGTGACGTCGGCGACCACGCTGGACATCTACGGGGCCGACGCGGTGCTGCCGACGGTGCTGGCGACGTCGGGAGCTTCCGGGGGTGAGGATCTCGTCGTGGTGGGGTTGGGCGATCCGGCGTTCGGGGACGCGGCCTTGCTCGCACGGGACGGGCGGGAACCGATGGACGTGTTCGACGATTGGGCCGACGCGCTGCGCGACGCGGGGGTGACGGCGGTGGCGGGCGACGTGGTGGTCGTCGACGCGGTGTTCGACGACGCGTTCGTGCACCCGACGTGGAGCCCGCGGAACCGGCTCGCGTGGTACGGGGCGCCGATCGCGGGGGTGAACTTCAACACGAACTGCGTGGACTTCTACTTCGAGCCCACCACCCCCGGACGTTCGGCCGAGGTGAGGACGGTGCCCCCGGAAGGCGGGTTCGTTTGGACGGGGACGGTGGCGAGCCGGGGCAAGGACGAGGAGCACGGCCCGGTGCTGGGCAAGCGGGCGGAGCCGACGGAGGCGGGCTGGGCGCAGTACGTGGTGCGGGGCGGGGTGAGGAACGCGGCGGGGCCGTTCAGCAAGCCGGTCGACAACCCGCGGGTGTTCTTCGGCGAGACGCTGCGTGCGGCGCTCGTGGCCCGCGGGATCGCGGTACACGGCGAAGTCCGAATCAACCCCGAGGGGACGGCGGCGATCGCGGCGAACCTGCGACAGGTCGCGCGGCACGAGACGCCGCTGCTGGACGTGATGGGGCGGGTCAACACCGACAGCCAGAACATGATGGCCGAGGGGTTGGCGAAGCTGAACGGGTTGGCCTACGAGCGGGCGGTGGGGACAGCGGATTCCGGGGGCGATTCCGGGGGGGCGCGTGGGTCGTGGGGCGGCGGGCACCTCGCGGCGGTGAGTTTCTTGCGCCAGGCGGGGATCGACACGGCCACGATCGTCTGCGCCGACGGCTCGGGCCTGTCGCGCGAGAACCGCGTCAGCGCCGCGTCGTTGGCCGACTTGCTCGGCCACATGCTGCGGGACCACGAACACGGCGAGCACTACGTCGCCAGCCTCGCGGCCGCGGGGCGGACGGGTTCGCTGCGGCGTCGGCTGAAGGAGTTGGAGGGCCGGGTGTGGGCGAAGACCGGAACCATCAATGGCGTGAGCGCGTTGTCGGGCTACGTGTTCTCGCCGGACGGCCGCGGGCCCGTCGCGGCGTTCAGCGTGCTGCACAACGGCCAAGGCTCGGCCTCGGCGGCGCGACGCCAGCAGGACGCGGTGGTGCGGGCGGTCGCCGACTGGCTCGACGCTCAGCCCGCCCCCGCCCCCGGAAAGGTCGACCCCGAGGTCGAAGCGGTGATCGATCACCTGAATGGGCTGGAGGTGTCCGCGGGGTCGACACCCGAGGCCGGGCGGTGAGCTCCCGTAGGTCAGGTCTTCGGCCTGACACGATGTTTTCTGAACCCTGCGTCAGGCCGAAGACCTGATCTACGAGCGTCCTTGCGGGTCAGTGAACCAGCGTCCTGGTGGGCTCTATAATGAGGGGCTATGAGTAGTTCGACGACCATCCACTTGACCGATAGGCCGTACCCCGTGTACCGGGCGTGGGTGTTCGGGTTGGCGGTGGCGTTGGTGGTGGTGACGTTCGGGCTGGTGGCGTTGGGGGGGCACGTGACGAGTCACGACGCGGGGATGGCGGTGCCGGAGGCGTTTTTCACGGGGCCGTACTGGTCGCTGATCGCGCCGCTGGAGTACTGGTGGTACGACTTCGGGCGGCGGCTGGAGCACTCGCACCGGCTGAAGGGGTATCTGGTGGGGAGCGTGACGATCGCGCTGATGGCGGCGGTGCTGGCGACGCAGGGGCGGCGGAAGTGGCTGAAGTGGTTTGCGGTGGGGTTGCTCGTGTTCGTGATCGTGCAGGGGGTGCTGGGGATTTTGCGGGTCAGGCTGAACCACGTGTCGTGGGTGAAGGGCAGCACGTTCGCGGCGATCCACGGCGTGACGGGGCAGATGTTTCTGTGTTGCACGGTGCTGGCGGCGGCGGCGCTGGGCAAGGTGTGGATGAATCGACCGACGACGGCGGGGGCGACGGGAAAGCGGCATGCGCGGAAATTCCGGCTGCTGCCGGTGCTGTTGGTGGTGGCGTTGCTGGGGCAGCTGACGCTGGGGTCGGCGGTGCGGCACAGCGGCTCGGCGCTGGCGATCCCGGACTGGCCGACGCACTACGGGCAGGTGGTGCCGCCGCTGGGTCAGGCGGAGATCGACGCGGCGGTGGCGTCGGTGCCGGTCGGGGACAGGGCCGAGCGTTTCGCGATGCCGCGGG
>JBCBSA010000411.1:0-2455 GCA_039819425.1 Planctomycetota bacterium | reverse complement strand
GCTGGTGGCGAAAGCGCTGAGGAAGCTGCACCCGGTCGAGGTCACGTTCCACTGGGTCAAGAGCGAGGGGGACGAGGTCACGCAGGGGTCGCTGGCCGACGCCGGGGGCAAGGGGCTGTTCACCCGACGGGTGGACCGGGCGGTGTTGGAGGGCAAGGCGGACCTGGCGGTGCACAGCCTCAAGGACCTGCCGGTGGACCCGGCCGAGGCGGTGGCGGGGATGACGCTGGCGGCGACGCCGAAGCGGACGGTGGTGAACGACTGTCTGGTGAGCGCGCGCCGCTACGCGTCGCTGGCGGACCTGCCCGAGGCCGCGGTGGTGGGCACGGCCAGCGCGCGGCGGGCGGCGCAGGCCCGTCGCCTCCGGCCCGACCTGGACATCCGGCTGCTGCGGGGCAACGTCGACACCCGACTGAACAAGGTGCTGTCGACCGACGGCCCGGCGTACGACGCGGCGATCCTGGCGGTGGCGGGGCTGAAGCGGCTGGGGCTCGCCGAGCACGCCGACCGGGTGCTGTCGTGCGACGAGATGCTGCCGCCGGCGTGCCAGGGGGCGTTGGGGCTGACGTGTCGGGCGACGGACCACGTGACGCTGACGCGGTGCCTGCCGCTGAACGCGGCGTCGACGTCCACGGCCGTGACGCACGAGCGGCAGGTGGTGCAGCTGTTGGGGGCCGACTGCTACTCGCCGATCGCGGTGCTGGCCGAGCCGATCGACCCGGCCCAGACCCAGGCGAAACGCAACGCGGATTCGCACTGGTATCGCCTGCGGGTGCGGCTGTGCTCGGCCGACGGAACGCGGACCCTCGAGGCCGACGAGAAGTGCAAGACCGGCGAGCTGCGGCGGGTGGTCAAGCGGGTGACGGCCCGGATGCTGGCCGAGGGGGCTCGGGAGCTGCTCGACGACGCGGCCCACGCCCGGATCGCCGAGCCGGAGGGCGGTACCCCGGAGCGGGATTCGGCCGAGCACGACCCGGCCGGGTCCAACGGGACGGGCAACGGGTTTGTGCCGCCGATTCAAGGGGCGAATCCGGGGGAGATTCCGGGGGCGAATCCGGGGGCGACGGTGGTGCCCGATCCGCTGCGCGGGCGGGTGACCGCCGGCGAGCGGACCTGACGGGGGTTGATCATGATTGGGTTGCCGTTAGCCCCGGGCTCTGCCCGGGGGTCGGTTGTGACACGCCTCCGGGCAGAGCCCGTGGCTCGTGGCGGACGGCCCACGTCGCAAGGGCGATTCGGTATACTCCGCGATCCGCTGCGGCCCCGTGAGTCGGTGCCGATCGCGACGTGTCCCTTTGCTCGATCGATCCCGGAGACCGGCCGTGGCCGACCGCACCCCCACCTTCGGTGGCAACTGGAAGATGAACCTGCACACCGCCGAGGCCAAGGGCCTGGCGGTCGACCTGGCCCAGAAGCTGGCGGGCGTCGAGAACGTCGACGTGGCCGTGTTCCCGGCGTTCCCGTACCTGGCGATGGTGGCGGGCGTGTTCGCCGACGCCAAGTCGTCGGTCAAGGTCGGGGCCCAGGACGCCTACTTCCAGCCCAACGGGGCGTACACCGGCGAGGTCTCGATGTCGATGCTCAAGGACGTGGGCGTTACGACCGTGCTGGTGGGCCACTCCGAACGCCGGCACGTCCTCGGCGAGAGCGACGAGCTGGTCAACGAAAAACTCCACGCCGCGCTCGCCGCCGGCCTGGACGTGGTCCTGGCGGTCGGCGAGAAGATCGAACAACGCGAAGCCGGCAAGACCCACCTCGTGAACATCGGCCAGACCTGTCTGGGCCTGGCCGGCACCGAGCCCGAGCACATGGCCCGCGTCACCGTCGCCTACGAACCCGTCTGGGCGATCGGCACCGGCAAGACCGCCACGCCCCAGGACGCCCAGGACGCCCACCTGGCGATCCGCCAGGCGATCGGGTCGCTGCACGGCGAAGACGTCGCCGACGCCGTCCGCATCCAGTACGGCGGGTCGATGAAGCCCGGCAACGCCGCCGACCTGCTGGCCCAGCCCGACGTCGACGGCGGCCTCATCGGCGGGGCCTCGCTCAAGGCCGACGACTTCACCGCCGTCGTCGACACGGCCAAGTAACCCCCAAAAATAAGCCGTCCCCGGAATTCTGTTCCGCGGAATCCACCGCTCCCGTTTCGTTACCCGAACCCAGACCCCAGACCGCCATGCTTGCTCCCGCCACCTCCGTACTCGCCGCGATCACCTGGGACGTATGGGTCTTGGCCGTCGTGTTCCTGCTCGTCTGCCTGCTGATGATGCTGATCATCCTGATCCAGAAGCCCAAGGGCGGCGGGCTCAGCGGCGCGTTCGGCGGCGCGGGCGGCGGCGAGTCGTCGTTCGTCGGGGCCAAGGTCGGCGACGTGCTCACGCTGGTCACGGTGATCTGCATCATCAGCAGGCAGACGAGCAGGAACACGACGGCCAAGACCCATACGTCCCAGGTG
>JBCBSA010000410.1:0-2457 GCA_039819425.1 Planctomycetota bacterium | reverse complement strand
GGGATCGGTGGTGGCGGCGCTCACCGGGCAGCGCCTCCGGGCCCCGACGGGTCGATGGCCGGCGCATCGAGCAGGATCAGCGGCTCGGGCTGGGGGCCCCGCGGGGCGTCGTCTTCGACCGGGGGCTGCGGGCGGGGCCGATCGTGGGCTTTCACACGGCCCGCAGCGGCTTCGCGGGTGACCGAGGCGGCCATGCCCGCCACCGCGCCGATGGCGACGATGAACACCGGGTTGTCCATGTTGTTGAACAGCCCGTCCATTGCGAAGATCAGGCAGATCATCGCCATCCCCGTCAGCGGCGCGCAGCGGGCCCCGGCCCACTCCCGGACCTTGAGCTTGCTCAGCAAGACCCACGGCGGGATGAGGAACAGGCCGTAGATCGCCGCCAACCCGACGATGCCGTTCTGCCCGAACGCGTAGATCCAAAGGCTGTCGGGCACCGCCCGCATGTTGTATTCGGGCAGGTACACGTCGAAGGCCCGGCCCCAGCCGCCCCAGCCGAAGATCGGCCGCTCGTAGGTGTGCCCGATGATCGCGTTCTCGTGGTCCATGCGGAACCGCAGCGACTTGGCCCGGTCCTCCATCAGCGGCACGTTGCCCTCCATCCACACGGCGACGTCGGTGCCGGTAAAGGCCTGCGTCGCCCGGGCCGCGAGGAACAGCGGGATGAACGCCAGCAGCGCGTACATGAAGAACTTCGTCCCCAGGTAGCGCACCGTCAGCATCACGGCGAGGATGCCGGTGAAGAGGATCAGCGCCGTGGCCGTCTTGCACAGGACCGCGGTGACGACCATGACCGCGACGATCACGAACATCGGGACGCTAAAGACCTCGCGCACCGCCCGGGTCCGCCACAGCCAGAACGCCATCGCCGCGGTGGCGGTCATCCACACCCCGACCGCCAGGCCGTGGCGGAGGAACACCGTCGGCCGGAAGCCGCCCCACCGCTTGGCCTGCGACCAGTCCTGGAACGGCTGGAAGCCGTAGAGCATCTGGTGCAGGTGCGGGCTCATGCGGACTTCGTACAGGCACAGCGGCACGTAGAACAGCCCGCCGACCACCACGCCGTAGGCGAAGTCCTTCACCTCTTCGGGGCTGCGGAAGTACAGCCGGCCGATGAGGTACGGCAGCCCGTCGAGCAGCACCCGGCCGACGACCGACGTCGCCCCGTCGTACGGGCCCAGCCCGTTGGAGATCGACGTGAACAGCGGGCACACACACCACACCACGATGGGGATGTCGATCCACCGCGGCTTGAACTTCAGCACCCGGCTCTGCGGGTCCAGCAACAGCGCCCCCAGGATGATGCCGTAGCACGTCGCGGCCATCTTGGTGTAGTCGGGCACGAACTTCAGCTCGATCGCCAGCTCGGGCAGCAGCAGCCACGACACGATCAACGCCACCACCACCGCCCGCCGCGCCGGCATCACCAGGAACAGCAGCAGCACCACCGGCAGCCAGCCCCACAACATCGCTTCCGCTAACCAATACATGGGGTTCCTATCGGTTATCGATCGTTGGAGCGGGAATCATCGGCCTCGGGTGGGCGTCGGATTCGGGGTTGGGTTGGATCGGTCTGCCCGCCGCCGCAGCGGCCAGGGTTTGCTCGAAACGGGCCGTGGCGTCGTCCCAGGTATAGCCCGTCGCCGTGGCGTGCGCCGCCTCCGACGCCGACCTCCACCCCCGAGCCGCCCCCCCGCACAGGTCCACCACCGCAGCCGCCATCCTATCCGCGTCGCCCATCGCCACCAAGCGCCCGCCCCCGCCCGCCAGCAGCTCCGGCGCCGCCCCCGCCGGCGTCGCCACCACCGGCGTCCGGCACGCCATCGCCTCCAGAATCGGCAGACCGAACCCCTCGCTCCGGCTGGCGAACAGCCAGGCGTCGCACGCCGCGTACAGCTCACGCAGCCGCTCCTGCGGCGGGTCCTGCTCATAAACCGCCCCGTCGGGCAGCGGCAGGTGCGGGTACGGGTCGTCTTTCCCGAACGCCAACAGCTCCAAGTCGGGCATCTGCTCGCGGGCCAACCGGTACGCCTCGAGCGCCACGTCCACGCCCTTGAACGCCTTATCGGAATACATCAGCCCCACCCGCGCCGGCTCGCCACGCTCCCGCGGCGGGGCGTGGAACTGCTCCAAGTCCACGGAGTTGGGAACCACCGCCATATCGTCGCCCGCCCCGTGCTCCCGCAGCACCGGCTCCAGCCACTGCGCCACCAGCAGCTTCGCCATCGGCAGCCGCCACGTCGCCTCCACCGCCGCGGCCTGTCCGGGCTGCACCTGACGCTCGTCGTGCTGCACGAAGTACACCTTCGCCCCCTTGCTCGGCGACAACGCCGCGACCCACTCGGCCGTCTCCCACCACGTCGCCACCGTCACGTCCGCGTCCGGCAGGTCTCCGTCCGCCACCGGCCGACGCGTGGGCAACACCCGGAGTTCCACGCCGGCCACCCCGTCGAG
>JBCBSA010000409.1:0-2464 GCA_039819425.1 Planctomycetota bacterium | reverse complement strand
CGGCTGAACGGGCCGCCAACCATCACTCCGCCCTAACCCAATGGGTGTAAATCGCCCGGCGATCCCGACATGATTCAGCCGCCGCCGACCCCCTTCCGGTATAAACCGGAGGTCCGCTGTGACCCCTTGATTTCTTTCCCCCACGGAAACCCCCGGAACCTGCCATGACTTCCGCCCCCGCCGCCGACCCCACCGAAACCGCCGCGTTCCCGATCGACCTCGATTCGTTCAAGCGCCTCCCCCTCGACCCCGCTAACGACAGCCTTACCGACGAGCAGCGCGACGCCCTGCGCTACAACATCCAGCTCTGCCGCGACGCGATCGTCTTCTTCACCGCCATCGGTGACGCCAAGGGCCTCGGCGGCCACACCGGCGGCCCGTACGACACCGTCCCCGAGGTCATGATCGCCTACAGCTTCATGCAGGGCCCCCGGAAGGATTCAATCGTTCCCGTTTTTTTTGACGAGGCCGGCCACCGCGTCGCGACGCAGTACCTCCTGGCCGTGCTCGACGGCGACCTGCCCGTCAACAAGCTCTTCCACTACCGCGAATACCTCAGCCACCTCCCCGGCCACCCCGAAAAAGGCTTCACCCCCGGCGTCAAGTTCAGCTCCGGCCGGCTCGGCCACATGTGGCCGTTCGTCAACGGCGTCGCCATGGCCCACCCCGGCAAGGCCGTGCTCATGCTCGGGTCCGACGGCTCCCAGATGGAGGGCAACGACGCCGAGGCCGCCCGCCTCTGCGTCTCAGAGAACCTCAACGTCAAGCTCCTCATCGACGACAACGACGTCACCATCGCCGGCCACCCTTCTAATTACATGAAGGGCTACTCCGTCGCTCAGACCCTCGAGGGCCACGGCCTGCCCGTCGACACGGGCGACGGCGAAGACCTCGACGCCCTCTACGCCCGCATGTGCAAGGCCTTCACCACCGACGGCCCCGCCGCCCTCATCAACAAACGCAAGATGGCCGTCGGCATCGAACCCCTCGAAGGATCGCCCCACGGCCACGACGTCATCAAGGCGTCTTACGCCATCGACTACCTCGAAGCCCGTGGCCTCAACGCCGCCGCCGACTACCTCAAGAACGTCACCAAGGGCCCCCAAGCCCCCGTGTACAAAGGTTCCACCGGGGCCGGCAAAAACCGTTCCCTCTTCGGCAAGGTCTTCAACGAGATCGTCGGCGCGATGCCCCCGGAAGAACGCAAAGCCGCCGTCCGCGTCTTTGACTGCGACCTCGAAGGCTCCTGCGGCCTCGACGTCATCCGCAAGGAGCACCCCGAGATCTTCGTCCGCGGCGGCATCATGGAACGCGGCAACTACTCCGCCGCCGCCGGCTTCGGCTCGGTCGAAGGCAAGCAAGGCGTCTTCGCCACGTTCAGCGCGTTCTTGGAGATGTGCGTCTCCGAGATCACGATGGCCCGGCTGAACCACGCCAACGTCCTGGCCCACTTCAGCCACGCCGGCTGCGACGACATGGCCGACAACACCTGCCACTTCGGGATCAACAACATGTTCGCCGACGGCGGACTCTCCGAGCCCCCGGAAAAAGGGGCCGCGGCGGCCGGCAAAACTTCCGGGGGGGACAAGACCCGCCTCTACTTCCCCGCCGACCAACACCAGTTCGCCAAGTGCCTCCGCACGATCTTCCCGCAGGAAGGCCTCCGCTTCATCTTCAGCACCCGCTCCGCCGTCCCCGACCTGCTCACCGACGCCGGCGACCCCGTCTTCGGCGACCACTACACCTTCACCCCCGGAAAAGACGACATCGTCCGGGAAGGGACCGCCGGCTACATCGTGACCTTCGGCGAAACGACCTACCGCGCCCTCGACGCCGTGCTCACCCTCAAAGAGTCGGGCGTCGACGTCGGCCTGATCGTCAAGTCCACGCTCAACGTCATCGACGAAGACATGATGGCCAAGCTGGTCAAAGCCCCGGCCGTCATGGTCGCCGAGTCCTTCAACGTCAAGACCGGCCTCGGCACCCGCTTCGGCACCGAACTGCTCAAACGCGGCTTCACCGGCAAGTACACGAACATCGGCACCCACACCGAAGGCTCCGGCGGCCTCTGGCGCCAGATGGGCTACCAGGGCCTCGACCCCGGGGGCATCGCCGCGAGCTTCACCCGCCTCTTGGGTTAGGGAGGTAGGCCGGGCCTAGCATGGGTGATCCGCGGGCTGGCCGAGGCCATTCATGATCAAATATCAGGACATCTACCCCACCGACCCGCTGCTGCGTAGTCAGGACGCGGCGCGGCCGAGGGCGGCGGACCTGTTGAACCTCGAGTACTTCGAGGCCGAGCCGGGCGAGATGCCGACGCAGGTCTTCGACCAACACCACGTCCTGATCAACCTCCACTCCGAGCCGCACCGCGTCGAGAACTGGCGCGACGGCGAACACCGCGACTTCACCTACCGCCAACACGAGATCGTCGTCACCCCCGCCGGGATCGAGTCGGGCTGGC
>JBCBSA010000408.1:0-2467 GCA_039819425.1 Planctomycetota bacterium | reverse complement strand
AGCCGGCCCCGGTGGTGGGTCCGCTGGCGGCGGGGCTGCGGCGGCTGATCTTTGCCCGTCCCGATCAAGCGGCGGAAGAGGCGTTGCCGCATTCCGGGGGCGGAGGAGTGATGTTGACGGCGGGGTTGCCGTTGGACTCGGCGAACCACGCGATGTTTCGGTTGTTGAACGCCGGGGACCCGGAGCTTCGGCGGCGGGGGTGGCTGGCGTTGCGGCACTTCGAGCTGACGGACCAAGCCGGCGGGCGCGGTATTCCGGGGGCGGTTCCGGGGGCGGGGGAGGGTGACCCGTTGACGATGATCGTGGACGCGGGGCTGGGCCGGCCCGAGACGCCGGGGTCGCTGGTGCCGTTCTTGCTGAGGCAGCCCGATACGGACCGGGCGGACGCGGCGTTGGTGCAGGTGGTGTTGCGGGGCGACGTGGCGGCGTCGCGCCGGGCGGCGCGGGGGCTGCGCGGGTCGGAGCGGCGGATCGACGACGACCTGACGGCCCTGTCGGCCGACGACCGGCAGCGGTTCGCCGACCGGGTGTACGACCGGCTGGCCGGGAGCCCGGAGCCGGTGACGGGGCTGATGCGGCAGGACCGGGGGTCGGTGGTGGGCTGGTTTGCGAGCCAAGTGGTGTCGGGCGAGCTGCCGCCGGCCGCGGCGTGGGCCGAGACCGCGGGCGGGGAGCCGCGGCTGCTGCCGCTGGTGATGCATTCGGACGAGGGGCTGGCGTTCGGGGCGATCGCGGCGTTGACGGCGTTGGCCGGGGGCGACCGGGAGCTGCAGCTGGAGATCATCGACCGGCTCAAGGACGATCGGACCACCGCCACGACCACCGGCCTGGCCGACGCGTGGGCCGACGTCAAACGCGACATCTACACGGCCCGGCTGGCGGACGCCGCGGGCGAGTACCGCCTGGTGGCCGTGGTCCGCGGGATCGATCCGACGGCCTTGCTCGTTCCCCCGCCTCCCATCGAAGGCGACGCCGCCTCGACGCTGCGGGAGGAGCGGACGGTGCTGGGGGTCACGTCGCTGGACGCCGACGGCCGGAGCATTTCGCTGCGGTCGGGCGCCCCGACGCTGTCGGTGCCCGACGACCGGCTGGCCATCCGCATCACCCAGCCCGGCGAGCTGAAGCAGTTCGGTATCGCCGAGCTCGAAGAGTTGCCGCTGGAAGACGTGAACGATCCCTTGGACCTCTTGCCGCAGGACGGCGGGGTGTGGCGCGGGTCGGTCGTGTTGGCCACCGGCCAGACGTTCGAGCTGTTGATGGAGCCGATGGGGCGGGCCACGCCGGCGCGGGGAGCGTCGTCGGGGGGAACGGCGGCGGACGGTGACCGGGACCGGCCGACGTCGGGCGGCGAGATCGAGCGCGACCCGTTCCGTTGACTCGGCTGGTGCGGGCGGCGCGACGAGCGCGGCGTCCCGCGGTTCGTCGGCCCCGCGGAAAGGGCGGCTTCGCCGCACCCGCTAAACATTCAATCGGGCGATTGAGATCGCCTTATGCCGATTCGAGCAGCGGCTCGAAGCCGTCGTCGGCCCAGTCGCCGTCGAACCCGTCGGCGAGGTCGCGGGCCCGGTCGAGGATCTCCTGCGAGACCTCGGGCATCGGGTAGTGCTCCCGCAGGAAGCGGCGCAGCTGCGTCGACTCGGCCACGCGGAAGTAGACCACGCGGTTGATCCGGTTGGTAGCGAAGGTGACGGCCCGGGCGAGGCGGGTGCGCGACGCGGCCATGAGCAGCTCGCCGGTGGGCTCGAAGCCGATGGGCATGATCTCGAACTGCCACGCCTGCCGCCGGCTGATGAGCTTGAGGGCCTCGGCGTCGAAGGCCTGGTTCTCGAGGTCGATCGTGCCGGTGAAGCGGTGGTACTGCTCGATCCAGGCGGCCTCGATCGACTGGAGCGTGACGTCGAACATCTGCTCGGCCAAGACGCCGAAGGGCAGGTGGTGTTTCTTCTGGGCCTGGACGACCTCGAAGACCTGTTGTTCGGAGAGCACGCCGTTCTCGACGAGGATCTGGCCGATGCGGATGGGTTGGTTTGGTGACACGTCGGGGCTCCTGCGGGGCGGCCGGTCAAAAATGGACACCCCACACTTTCCGGGGGCCGGGGGCGATTTAGCCATCGACGGGACGGCGACGCGTCATGAGGGAGCTCACGGCGTGGCCGCACAAAGACCGGCCGACCCCGACGCGTGGGGCGGCCGTCCGGCCTGGTGGGGCGGGCGTGACGCCGAGACGCACAAAAAAAGTGCGCACCGTTAAAGCCGCCCGCTTGAGCACGCCACGTGGGAGGGTGAGCCGAGGGGGATGTGGCGCGGCTTAGCGCGGGCTGAGGATGTCGATCTGCGTCGGCTGGATGAGGTTGAGGCGGGTGGTGGGGTCGTAGGCCGATTCACCGACGATGCCCACGAGCCGGCCGATCATCTGGACGCGGCCGACGCACCGTCGCCTACCTCGAACCCGGCGACCCCATCGACC
>JBCBSA010000407.1:0-2490 GCA_039819425.1 Planctomycetota bacterium | reverse complement strand
ATGCTTGAGTCATCTTGAGGATCGAGTTGCTGAACGACGGTTGCACGGAGAACCGCCAGATCGAAATTATTTTTATCAGCTTGATCTAAACCTTTGTACGAGTATCCATTGAATCGTGATTCAAGCTTTTTGAGTCGAAAAGGTTTGCCGTCAAAATCATTCTCCATGAATCGAATAATCGACATTATTCGTTGCTGTCCATCTACGACGAGCAATTTGTTCGTGCCGCGCTCTTTATAGAGAAAGACTCCTGGGACCGGAAGGCCAAGCAATAGCGATTCGATAAGTTTACTGGCCCGTACTTGGTCCCAGACATATTCGCGTTGGAATGCTGGGATTTCTAGCTGTTTGGCATTCCATTTCTGTAGATATCCTGCGACGGTGATGTCTGCTGGGAATGATGAAATATCAAATTGAATCGCCCGGATTTCATCGTCTGAATCATCTCCGACTACATTCATGTCGCCTTCATAGCGGTCAATGGTCATTTGTTTCCCTCGTTATTGTTGTTAAATTTCATAATTGATGATGTTCAGTTAGCTTTCTAATAGCCTCACCACTTCGTCGAGGTCTTTGTCGCCGCGGCCGCAGAGGTTGAGGACTAGGGCGTGATCCTCCGGCAGGTTGGGGGCGAGGGTGAGGACGTGGGCGAGGGCGTGGGAGGGTTCGAGGGCGGGGAGGATGCCTTCGAGTTGGGAGATGAGTTGGAAGGCGTCGAGGGCGGCCCGGTCGTCGGCGACGGCGAAGGTGACGCGGCCGGCGTCGTGCCAGTAGGCGTGCTCGGGGCCGATGCCGGGGTAGTCGAGGCCGGCGGAGACGGAGTGGACGGGGGCGGTCTGGCCGTCGTCGTTCTGGAGGACGTAAGAGAGGGAGCCGTGGAGGACGCCGGGGCGGCCGTGGGCGATGGCGGCGGCGTGCTGGCCGAAGGAGGTGCCGGTGCCGCCGGGCTCGACGCCGATGAGATTCACCGCGTCGCAGGCGGGGTCGGAGGCGAAGGGGTAGAACATGCCGGCGGCGTTGGAGCCGCCGCCGACGACGGCGACGACGGTGTCGGGGAGGCGGCCGATCTGGTCGATGGATTGCTTGATGGTTTCGCGGCCGATGACGGCCTGGAAGTCGCGGACAATCTTGGGGAAAGGATGAGGGCCGACGGCGGAGCCGATGATGTAGTGGGTGTGTTCGCTGGTGGCCATCCAGTCGCGCATGGCGGCGTTGGTGGCGTCCTTGAGGGTGCGGCTGCCGTCTTTGACGGGGGTGACGGTGGCGCCCATGAGCTGCATACGCAGGACGTTGGGGCGTTGGCGGCGCATGTCCTCTTCGCCCATGAAGACCTCGCAGGCGAGGCCGAACTTGGCGGCGGCGGTGGCGGTGGCGGTGCCGTGCTGGCCGGCGCCGGTCTCGGCGATGATGCGGGTCTTGCCCATGCGGCGGGCGAGGAGGCACTGGCCGATGGCGTTGTTGATCTTGTGGGCGCCGGTGTGGGCGAGGTCTTCGCGTTTCAACCAGATCTGTGCGCCGCCCCGGGAAGTGGCACATTTTTCGGTGAGGCGGGGGGCGAACTGGAGCGGGGTGGCGCGGCCGATGTAGTCGCGGTGCAGGACGGCCATCTCGTCGGCGAACGCGGGGTCGGCCAGAGCGCGGTCGTACTCGGCGGCGAGCTCGGCGACGGCGTGGTGGAGGGTTTCGGGGATGAACGAGCCGCCGTAGGGGCCGAAGCGGCCGAGGTCGTCGGGGACGGCGGCGGGGTTGGGGAGGGTGTCGGTGGGCATGGGGGTTCCGTCGGTGGGGCTGGCGGGGTCTTTGTAGAGCTGGGAGATGCGCTCGAAGCCGCGGCGGGCCTGGGCGTAGCGGCGGTCGGTGAGCTTGCCGTGAGCGTCTTTGTAGAGGCGCTGGACGTCGTCGGTGAGGCGTTCTTCGAGTTCGAGGAAACGCTTCTGGGCGATGGCCAGGTCGGCGACGGGTTTGCCGCCCCAGTCGTCGCGGTCGTCGGTGAAGTCGTCGCCGACGGCGTAGGACAGCGCGGTCTTGTAGGCCTGGAACGAGAGGAAGGCGTTGCGCGGGTCGGCGTTGATGAGCTGGTAGAACGCCTCGGCTTCGTCGAAGTGCTGGGCGGCGAGCAGCGGCGAGGCTTCGCGCTTGGGCAGGGGGCGACGCACGGCGGCGGCGATGTCGCTGTCGGTGAGCGCGGGGACCTCGTCGAAGCTCGGCCCGCTCTCCTCGTTGCCGGCCCCGACGAAGACGAAGGCGAGGACGAACACGACGGCCCAGAACCCCAGGATGCTCAGCCAGAGCTTGGCCCGCGGAGACAGGCCCGTCTTGACCGGCGGCGGTGGGGCCGCGCCGAGGTCGCCGTCGCCCACGGCGGCGTCGGGGTCGTCTTCCGGGGGGCGCACGGCGACGCCGAGCACGGGCTGGTTGCCGACCACGATCTGGTCGCCGTCGGCGAGGGGGCGGGGCTTGTTGCCGATGGATTTGCGGTTGAGTGACGTG
>JBCBSA010000406.1:0-2498 GCA_039819425.1 Planctomycetota bacterium | reverse complement strand
GGGGCTCACCGAAAGGCGGATTCACTCGCGGTCGGCGGCCCGCCGATCGGTCCGCGCCGGGGAGTAGAGGGATCCAGTCGCTTGGGCGTGTCGGCACGCCGTCACGTAGCGGCCTTAGTTCAGGGGCGTCGCGGGACACCTGGTCCAGCCACCGCGCCGCGGCGTCGGGCCGGCCGCGGCTCACGTAGAGCTCGGCCAATGCGCCGGCCGCGCGTCCGCGTAGCTCCGCGTCCCGAGACAGCTGAAACGCCCGGCGGTACTGCGTCACCGCCGCCGCGGGCGAAGCGCCCCCGGCCAGCCGCTCGGCCGCGGCGAAGACCGCTTCGGGGCCCGCTTCGGCCAACGGGTAACGGGCCGACACCGCCAACAACGCCTCGGCGGTCGCCTTCGGGTCTTGCCGCAGAGCCGTCAGTTCACGCCGGGCCTGGCGATCGAACTCGGTATAGAAGCCGCCGCCGTGGACCCCGCGCATCGACACCAGCCGCTGACGCGCGACCAACTCGCCGCGCCGGCTTCCCTCGCCGTCGCGCAGCTGGGCTTTCGACTGCGCCGGATCCAGCAGCACCGACTGATAGAACGCCGCGGCCTCGTCGGGGCGGCCGCCCGCCTCGAGAAACTCACCGCGGGCGACGTGGTAAGCCAGCAGCTCTTCGGGCGATTCGGTGGCCACCGCGAGACGGTCGAACAGGCTCTCCAACACCGCGGCATCGACGGTGTCTTGCCGCCGCGTGATCGAGAGCAGCGCCTCGAAGACCCGCGACCGTTCGGCCGCTCTTACACCGTCCGACGTATCGCCCCCGGGTAACCGGCGGGCCAACGCCGCCAGCGCCAGGCCCGCACCCTCGGCGACCGCGTCGGCCTCACCCGCTTCGACGGCGAGCTGCGCGAGGTTGAGCCCGACGTCCGAAGTCGCGTCCGCCGCGCCGGCCCGTTCCCGCAGTATCGCGTAAGCCACCGACCATTCCAGGTAGCCCGCCAGCCGACGCTCCCCGCCGAGTACCCAAGCCCCGCCGGCCCGCGTCACCGTCCCCACCCACGGCATGGCGGATTCGCGCCGTGCCGTGCCGTCGGCCAGGTCCAGTTCGTGCAAACGCCGAGAAGCGGAAACCGTCAACACCCTGCCCGCTTCCGGTAGCACCGTAGTGTGCGGCGAGCCGCCCGCGCCCGCCGCATTCGGCGTGGTGGTCTCGACGTGACGCCAGACCGAGGCCAACGTGTCACCGTCCAGACGGATCACGCCTGGTCCCGAACTCCCGTCCGCCGCCGATTCGGTCAGGTTCGGTCCGACCGCGATCAAGTCCCCGTCGGGCAACGGCAGCAGTTCCGTCGCCCCGTCGAGCTCGTCGTTTGTGGTGAAGCGGCGGACCACCCGTCCGTCTTCCGCGTCGAGCAGGAAGCCCACCGAAGCCCCCAGCCGCACCGGAACCACCAGCCCCGCCCGGCAACGCACGGGCGCACTGCGGACCGAGAACGGCAGCAGGTTCTGGCCGACGCCGCCGGCCGCCGGCGCGTCTGCGTCGGACTCGGTCAACACCTGGACCCAGCGCACCGCTCCCGTCCGCGCCTCGACCGACGCGACCGCGCCGAGGTTGTCGCTGACGTAGACCCGTTCGCCGTCGAGGCTCATGGTCGAGAACGGGGAGAGGACGTTGCGGTTGTTGGGCCCGGCCGTGCTCGCCAAGTGACGGCGCCAACGCAACGAACCGTCGGCCGCGTCCACCGCAACGAGGTACGAATCTTGAAAGCTGGTGGCCTGGCTCCGGCGGGCCAGCGCGATCACCAGGTCACCGGCGGCGACGGGCGTGCCATGGAACGCGGCCCGGACCAGACTCTCGTCGAGTTCACCGCCGCTCCGCGTCCAGCGAGGCTCGCCCGTTTCCAGGTCCAGGCAAACCAACCGGGTGGGCTGAGACTCGATACGCAGCCGACGCCTGCCTTGCCAAGGGGAGACCTGTCCCATGACTGCGTAGGCCGCGTCGCCGTGCACCAGCACCCGGCGCTCGTCCAGCACCACCCGCCGGTTGGCGTTGAACCGGCTCCGCGGCTGCTCGGGCTCGGGCCGGTCGGGCATGTAAGACCACCGCTCCCAGCCCGAGATCGCGTCGCGGGCCATCACCCGAAGGTTGTCGTTGACCAGCACCAACCCATCCGCCGCCACCGGTACCAGCCTCGGCCGCGCCTCGGGTTCAGCCACGTAGGTCCGCGGCGACATCACCCCGATCTCGGGAGCCGAAGGCTCGGCCGGGATGGCCGTGCGCCAAAGCGGCCGATCCAGCGGCGGCCCTTGAGCAAGCCCGGACGGGCCGTCCGCGTTGGGGTGCTTTGCGACCCGGTCGATCCGGTCGAGTTGACGCGACAACGCTTGGAGCTCGCTCGGCGTCTCGTGCTCGGTCAACACGGCCAGCGCCCGATCGCGTTCGGCCTCGTCGCCCCGCAGCGCCCCCGCCCACGCCGACAACCGGGCGTAATCCGCTTCGTGCACGCTGCGGTCTGGGTGG
>JBCBSA010000405.1:0-2508 GCA_039819425.1 Planctomycetota bacterium | reverse complement strand
CGGCAAGTATGTAGCTAATGCTACATAGACTGTCAAATAAAGTGAACTGAGCGGACGCAAGCCGATCAGGATTTCAAATAGGCCCGCATCCGGCTCAACGTCTCGGGGCTCAGATGGTGTTCGATCCCCTCGGCGTCGATGATCGCCACCGCTTTGCCTACCCCCAGTTTCCGCAAAAATTGGTAGACCACTTCGTGTCGCGCCTGGCATTTCTTCGCCAGCCGCTGCCCCGTGTCGGTCAGGCGGATCGGGCGACGGGGCTCGGTCGCCATCAATCCCTCGCCGACCAATCGTTTCACCACGCGGATCGCCGTGACGTGACTCACGCCAAACCTTTCGGCCAGATCGACGATCCGACATTCGTCTTTCTGCTCAATCAATTCGGCCACCGCTTCGACGTAATCTTCCGCCGTTTCCTGGGCGTGATCGTCTCGGGTCCGTATGTGTGCCGCTGCGGAGTGGGAGTGACTCATGATGCCACTATTTAACATGAAAAGGGAGGAAAGTGTCCGCGTGCCGTTGAATTCCAACGCCGAATGCTGTTTTGATCCTGATCTGAGAGCCCTAAACAAAAACTCTCGTCCTGGCCAAAAAATATCTCGTGAAAATCCATCTGGAGTAGCTGGAATTGCCCAGCGGCGATCGCGTTTCACTCGGGCAGGTTGCCCAGAGCGTTGGGGTGAAGCCGGGGACCACGACGACGATGATCAAAAAGTTGGCTAAAGAGGATTACATCAATTACCTGCCCCGCAAAGGTGTGCGGCTGAAAGATGCCGGCGTCGATGTAGCCGTCCAGGTGCTGCGGCAGCAGCACCTGTTCAAATTGCTCCTTGTGGAAGTATTGAAAATGGACGGGGTCGATATCAATGGTGAAGCCGAAGCGATTGGTTACGTTGATTCGGAAAATGTTTTTGAAAAAATGACCCAGATATTGGGCCAACCCGATATTGAACCTATCCGTTTGCCTGAGATGTTATAAGTGTGACTTTTGGCGTATAGCTCTTCGCCTGACACCTCCCAGCCGAACTGGCGAAGTAGTTCAACGCGGTCAGACTTGAGTCGCCGTGGATTACAATATTGCCGCATAACTGGGTGGTCGTGCCCTGTAGAAACCCTATCCGACACCGCATCCCATCGGGACCATGGGGATATGAACAACCCTCTACACGGCCATGCCCTCGCCGGGCGGGCATCCTCAATCGCCAGATCGGCTGGCAGCCAAAATAAGGTTGTCGCCCAAGGACGACCGCTAGCCCGTTCGCCACCCCCTTCAGCTCACTCGCTGGCCTAATGCTCGTGCCAAGCGCCCCCCGTCCCCGGAATTAACTTAATCGCACGACTGCTTTCCGAAAATTTCCGGGGGCGGGGGGCTACGGCCTGTCACTTTGCACCGGCCGCTCGCTTCGCTTCCGGGAGTGACGAACGAAGTTTCAAAACCCAACTGCCGCCTGCCTTCTTCGAAGGCGGCAGTTGGGTTTTTGCGTGGCCAAGGCAGGTCAGCACCCACCGCCCCACCACACTCCTGTTTGGAGAATGTCAGATGTCTACGTTTCAGATGATCCCCCTATCGTCCTTGTCCGCCGGTCGCCAGAACCCCCGGAAGGTACAACCCCAAGCGGGTGCCCACCAAAGGCTTTGTGCTTCCATCCGCTCGCGCGGGTTGCTGCAACCGTTGATCGTGGTCGCCGATTCCGAAGGTGAATCAGGCGATACTACGTACACCGTGAAAGCCGGTAAGCGCCGCCTGAATGCGTTGCGCACCATCTACCGCAATCAGCCCGATACCCCCGTGGCGTGCAACGTGCAGGATGTAGACGAGCAGGAAGCCGCGGCGATGGCGCTGGCCGAGAATGTCCACCGCGAGAACATGCACCCGCTGGACGAGGCCGAGGCGTTTGCTCGGATCGCCCACGTGGAGGCCAAGGGGGTCGGAGCGGTCGCCGCCGAGTTCGGGGTACCGGCTCGCTACGTTCGCCAACGCATCCAACTCGCGGGGCTGGCCGAGATTATCAAAGCCGCGTACCGCGATGGTCACATCGACACGGAGATGGCCGAGGTGTTCGCGTCCGTCCCCCCATCCACGCAGATGGAGGTGTGGAACGACAACGGAGGCAACTTCCGTAACGCCAACCACGTCCGTAATCTGATCGCATCGGACTGGATCGAAGCCAAGCACGCCCGGTTCGACTTGACCGCCCTACCAGACAGCAAGGTATCGCGTGACTTGTTCAGTGAGCGGGTGCTGGTGGAACGGCAGGCGTTTTTTGAAGCCCAGGCCGAGGCCCTCACCGCCGAGCGGGATGCCCTGCTGGAAGAAGGCTGGGCCGAGGTGTTGATCGTGGTGCAGCAGGACGTACCCGACGCGATCTACCAGATGGATAACGCCCCGGCCGACTTCGACGAAGCCACTACCGCCACACTGGAAGCATTGAATACCGAGCGATCCAAACTCGACGAACAGATCGAAGCCATTGGCGATGATCATCGCCAATGGCTTCGATCTGTTCG
>JBCBSA010000404.1:0-2509 GCA_039819425.1 Planctomycetota bacterium | reverse complement strand
CGGCGACCAGCTCTACGCCTACTGGCGCATGCCCCCCGGCGTCACCATCGAGGCCTACCACGTCGGCGCCGCCCGTCAGCCCATCGGCTTCGACGTGCAATAACCTCCCCCCGGAAGCGCCCCGGACCCCCGGAATTGCCGGCGATGACCCGACCGCGTATCGACGACTACGCCGGCCTCCGCGTCACCGTCATGGGCCTGGGCCGATTCGGCGGCGGCGTCGGCGTGACCCGCTTCCTCGCCGAACGCGGGGCCCACGTCGTCGTCACCGATAGCCTCCCCCCGGAAGACCTCGAAGACTCGGTCGCACAGCTCGCGGACCTGGAGTCCCGGGGCGTGGTGTCGTACCGTCTCGGCGGGCACAAGGTCGACGACTTCACAACGCCGGACCTGCTGGTGGTCAACCCCGCGGTGAAGCCCGGCAACCGCTTCGTCCGCGTCGCCGAGGAGGCCGACGTCCCGGTCACGAGCGAGGTCCGGTTGCTGGTGAAGCACCTGCCGAACCGTCTGCGCACGATCGGGATCACCGGCTCGGCGGGGAAGTCCACGACGACGGCGATGACGGCGCACATCCTGCGGAAGGTTTCGGGGCAGAGCGGCGAGACGCCTTACGGGGACTGGGATGACCTCACGCCAAGCCTTCGAGAAGCAAAACCTCCGAAAATGGAACGAAAAATTCCGGGAGCGGGGGTTTGGATGGGGGGGAATATTGGGGGATCGCTGTTGCCGGTGGTGGAGTGGATCCGGGACGACGACTGGGTGGTGTTGGAGTTGTCGAGCTTCATGCTGCAGGGCTTGCGGAAGGACGAGTGGTCGCCACATATTGCGGTGGTGACGAACATCACACCGAACCACCTCGACTGGCACGGGTCGATGGAGAGCTACGTCGCGGCGAAGAGCGTGATCTTCGATTTCCAAGATGTGCACAAGGACCAGAGGGTCTTGGGGCCCGACTTGGCTCGCGAGCAGTGTGCGCGATGGACCACCGGCTTTGGTGGAAAAATCTGGCGTCCGCTGATGGGGGCGATGCTTGGCCGCATGGCCGAGACAATTCGTCTGCCCGGGAAGCACAACGCGATCAACGGCGTCTTAGCGCTTTGTGCGTCCTCGACCGGGCTAGGTGAATTGAAACAATCGATCGGTCAACTCGATGATTTTTGTGGTCTGCCGCATCGACTGGAATACGTCGGAGCGTTCGACGGGGTGAAGTGTTACAACGACTCGAAGAGCACCACACCCGAAGCGGCACGGCTGGCGATCGAATCGTTCGATGCGGGCGAGGTTCGGATCGTCCTCGGCGGCCACGACAAGGGTTCAGACTTCCGGACGCTTGCGGCGTTGGCGGCCCAGCGGTGCGCGGGGGTTTACACGATCGGGGCGACGGGGGACGCGATCGCTGAGTTGATTCCGAACGCGGTGCGGTGCGGGACGTTGGAGGTGGCGGTGGAGCGGGCGATGGAGGGTGCACGGGAAGGCGAAGCGGTGGTGCTGTCGCCGGGGTGTGCGTCGTGGGATCAATTTGCGAACTACGAAGAGCGGGGGGAGCGCTTCGTCGAGTTGGTGAAGGCGCACGGCAGTTCTGTATAAAGCCGCGACCGGTGGTCGCGCGTTCGGCGGGACGCCGAAATGTTCGGTGATACGGCCGGAATGAAAAAAACCCACGCCGGGTGGCGTGGGTGTGGTGAAGCAGTGGGGTAAAAGGCGGCGCGACCAACGGTCGCGGCTTTATGGTGCAGTGTGCGGGGGGATCAAGGTTGCCACTCGCGGAGTTTGGCGATGCGGGCCTCGGTCTGGGGGTGGGTGCGGAAGAGATTGCCAAGACCACCGCCGCCACCGGAGGCGGCGTTGAGGGGCTGGACGATGAACATGTGGTTCTGGGAGGGGTTTTCGTGCTGCATGGGGATGCGGCCGGCCTGCATCTCGAGTTTCTGGAGGGCGGAGATCAGGCCGTGGGGCGAGCCGGCGATGGTGGCGCCGTCGTGGTCGGCGACGTACTCGCGGCTGCGGCTGATGGCCATCTGGATGACGGCGGCGGCGAGGGGGGCGAGGATCATGAAACCGATGGCGACGAGGGGGTGCACGTCCCGGCCGCGGCCGCCGAGCATGAACATCCAGCCGAGGGCGGAGATGGCCCCGGCGATGGTGGCGGCGATGGTGCTGGTCAGCGTGTCGCGGTTCTTGACGTGGGCCAGCTCGTGGGCCATGACGCCTTCGAGTTCATCGTAAGAGAGGAGTTGCATCGCGCCCTGGGTGACGGCGACGGCGGCCTTGCGGGGGCTGCGGCCGGTGGCGAAGGCGTTGGGGGCCTGCTGCGGGCAGATGTAGACGCGCGGCATCGGCAGGTCGGCGTTGCGGGCCAGGCGGCGGACCATCTCGATCAGGTCCGGGGCGGTCTGCTCGTCGACTTCCTGAGCCTTCATCGCCTTGAGCGCGATGGTGTCGGAGAAGAAGAACGCGACGACGTTCATCGCCCCGCCGAAGAGGAAGGCGATGACGAGGCCCTGCGTCG
>JBCBSA010000403.1:0-2516 GCA_039819425.1 Planctomycetota bacterium | reverse complement strand
AAGGATACGGCGTCGGCCCCTAACTTGAACTCGATGGGTTCGCCCTGCGGTATGAGCGTGGCCGACTTGATGAGTTTGGGCACGCGGACCGTCACGCCGATGTCGTACACCGGCACGACGTCCTCGATCACGTCGAATTCGGTGCCGCGACGCTCGGGCACGAAGTAGAGCAGGTTCAGCGCGTAGCGTGATTCGGCGGGTTGGTCGTTGAGCGAAGTGATGACTCCGGTGGGAGCGTCGTGCAACTCGACCAGTCGCGGCGGCCCGAGCCGGCGAAGGGCCTGATCGATCAGGGCTTTGCACCAGCGAGGTGCTCGCTGGTGGTACATCGAGAAGACGGGGTGGGCGAAGTAGATCACGTGGCCGCATTGGGTGACACCGGGATAGACGGCCCGGCCCGTGCTCGGTGCGTGTCGGTGCGAGCAGAAGTGCCGCCAGGTGCGGTTGAAGTAGGGCGGCTCGACCTCGCCGAGCACTTCGGTGTCGGGCCCCGGCTCGACGGCGAGGCCGCGCTGGTACATGACATGCGGTGTATCGGGCAGGTCCCCCCGCAGGGCACCGGGGCGGAGGAAGTCCGGCTCGAACGCGGCGTCGCCGCCGTAGGTCAAGCCGAAGGCGTCGAGCGCGAAGCCCTTGCCGTCAGGCGTCAGCCCCGAGCGGTGCGACGCGAGCAGCCGCCCGCCCCCGGAAAGGTAAGCGTCGAGCTTCGCCGCCAACGCGTCATCGACCGGGATGTCGTCGGGCAGGATCAGCACGGCGTACTTCGACAGCTCGGCCTCGCTAGAGAGCAGGTCGAATTGCATGGCCAGCTCCTGGAGCATTCGCGTGGCACCCATGGCCGACTCGGTCGGCCGGGCAGCCTGTGCGGCGTGCTCGGCCTTGCCCGCGGCGTACTCTTCGGATGTGAAAACGCCGACCTCGGCCAGCGGGATTACGCCGTCGCACCAAGGCTGCTTGGCTTCGACTTCGCTGTAGACCCGGCCGATCAGGTCGTAGGTCGCCGTATCGAGCTCGCCGCGGGGGTGGAGCTGGTCGCCGATCGAGCACTTCGAGCCCAGCGCGATCATGTGTAGGCACTCGTAGCGGAGCGCGTGGAGGTTTTTGTAGGA
The DNA here is from genome assembly GCA_039819425.1 of Planctomycetota bacterium. Lineage (GTDB taxonomy): Bacteria > Planctomycetota > Phycisphaerae > Phycisphaerales > Phycisphaeraceae > Algisphaera. The sequence continues at coordinate 1,407 of JBCBSA010000403.1, read as the reverse complement.
ATGGAAGTCGCCCCAAGCCGTGTGGAACTTGCCGGTCATGCCAACCGTCGGCTTGCCGAGGCCCCGAGCGTAGCGCTGGGAGACAGGGAAGTGCATATAGCCCCAGCCCCCGGAAGGGAGGGATTCCAGTTCGTAATGGGTGAAGGCGTCGTGGGACCCGCGGTGGGCCGGGCCGACGTGGCCGGAGTTGTAGAAGATCGTGGAGTCGTCGGTGTACTGCGGCAGGCCCTTGATGAACGTGGTCATGTCGTTGGCCCAGGCGTCCATAGTGAGCTGAGCATAGTGTTTGCGATCGACCTCGCGCTCGGGGTCGAGGCCGGCGGCGTCCATGCCTTTGATCCAGTGCTCCGTCAAACTCGGCCGGGGTTGGCAGATATCGAAGAACAGGCCGTCGACGGGCATCGTCTCGAAAATCTCGCGGACGTGGTCGCGTAGGAACGCGGCGTAGCCGGGGTGGGTCACGTCCAGGTTGCGGTAGAAGCCGGCCTCGAGCGGCTTGGTGCGGTAGAGCTCGCCGTCTTCGTTTTGCAACAGCCAGTCGCGGTGTTCGTGAGCGGTGTACTCGTCCCACTGCACCGTGGTGTAAATCGGCACGCGGATACCGCGTTCGTGGCAGGCCTCGATCTGTTCGAGCAGCAGCTTCGGCCGGGCGAGGTGCGGGTGGACGCGTTCGGGATTGGCCTTTGACGGGTAGTAGAGGAGGCCGTGGTGGCAGCGGGCGAAGACGGTGACCGAGTCGATGTGAGCGTCGGCGAGGGTGTCCGCGAAACGCCGCGGATCGAAGTCACGGCCGATGTCTTTGATCAGGCCCGAGGTGTGGAAGTCGAGGTGGATCTGTCGGAAACCAAGATTCATGGATCTGACGCTTGATGGGCGGTGGTGAGGACGGTGGGAGACGAAACGGCCTGGCGGAGTATACCTACGTAGGCACAACGGGTTGGGGGAAGTATACTTGAAGTTTTTCCCGGAACCGACTCAGCATGCCTGTGCCCCCCAGCCCGCCTCAGTCCTCCGACCGCTCCGTGGTCCACCTGATCTGCAACGCACACCTCGACCCCGTTTGGCTTTGGGAGTGGGAGGAGGGCGCGGCCGAGGCCATCTCGACGTTCCGTTCGGCGGTGGAACTGTGTGAGACGACACCCGGCATGGTGTTCAACCACAACGAATCGCTGTTGTACGAGTGGATCGAGGAGTACGAGCCGGCGTTATTCGAGCGGATTAAGAAGCAGGTCGAAGCCGGACGCTGGCACGTCATGGGCGGTTGGTATCTGCAGCCCGACTGCAACCTGCCCGGCGGCGAGGGCTTCGTGCGGCAGGCATTGGTTGGTAAAGCGTACTTCGCCGACCGCTTCGGCGTTGAGCCTACCACGGCCATCAACTTCGACCCCGTTGGCCACGACCGCGGGC
>JBCBSA010000402.1:0-2517 GCA_039819425.1 Planctomycetota bacterium | reverse complement strand
TCGGCGACCTTGAGGGCCCGGGTGGGGGTGAGGCGGATGATGGACTCGATCATCTTCATCCCGCCGACCGCGGTGCGGTGCTCGATGAGCGAGGCGATCAGCATGAGGAACGCGACCACGGCGCACTCGAGGTACTCGCCCATCGCGAAGCTGCCGATGATCGCCAGGGCGACGAGCTCTTCCATGTGCGAATCGGTGTGGTGGCCGTGTTCGTCGTGGTCGTGAGCGTGGGCATGGGCGTGCGAATGGCCACTGCCGGAGTTGGAGTCGCCGTGGTCGTGGGAGCAGCGGCCGGTGAACAGCGACTTGGCGGCGCCGTAGACGATCGGCCCGCCGAGCAGGATCGAGGCGACCATCGCCAAGAGATTGGAATAGTCGGCGTTGTCGAAGACGCCCCGAGCGATCACCGAGATGATGAGTACGGTGCAGCCAAAGAGCACGGCGACGATCTTGAGGTCGACCCGACGGTCTTCGCCGACGCTACCCCCGGAAGACTCGGGGGCCGGCGTGTGGTCGTGATCGTGGTGGTGGCTCTGGGGTAATGCGGTCATGGGGGTGTCCTGGGGACCGGTTTGGGGACCGAGAAAATGGTTGAGAACCGAGGTTAAATCATAGCCCCGGAGGAGCCGACCCGGGGCTTTGCCGGTCCCTTACGGGGGCGGGGACTCCACAACCCTCGGGCTCGAGAAGCGTGTACCGCGTCAGGGCGTGGGGCCGCTGTCCGGATCGTCCGACTGCTGACGGTAGAGGTCGAGGTAAAACTCGAGCACCTCTTTTCCGGGGGCGGTGCGGGTGCGGGTGTGCTGGAAGCCGAGGCGCTCGAAGTGGTCGAGAGCGGCGGTCTTTTCGTAGCGGGTGTCGAGGCAGACCTTGAGGTATCCGTGGTTTTTGCAGTGGTTGAGGGCGGTGTCCAGGAGCAGCGCGGCGGTGGGTCCCTCTTGGTGATGGGGGTCGACACGGAGCCGACGGACCTCGGCGGTGTGCGGCTCGTCGGAGCCGACGCCGATCATGCCGACGACGCCGGCGCTGTTTTCGGCGACCCAGAAGTGGTGACGCGGCTCGTCGAAATAGGCCTCGGCGACGTGGTCGAGGTCGGCTCCGGTATCGTTGGGGGCGATCTGACCGTCCAGCAGGCCGTCGCGGTAGAGGCGCAGGACGCAGCCCTGGTCGTGGGGGACGAACGAGCGGACGGCGGGGGGCGAGCCGTCGGGGTTGGCTTGGGGTGGCTGATCGGACATGTGAGTCCACACACGGTAGGCGGTCGTCTCGGGTTCGCCGAACGACGCCCGAGGGGAGACGATTGTACCGGTTTTTGACCCCGCGGCCGGAAGCTCGCCCCGAACGTGTGTCGAGCGGGCGCAACACTTTACGGAAATCAATCGAGCTCGAAAAACTCCAGCCGGTCGGCGTCGGTGTCGAGCAGGGCGACCGAGTAGACGGACGCCCGGAACAGGGCCCCGGGGTTGATCACGCGGGTGGCCCCCTGACGCTGGTCGGCGCGGCGGTGGGTGTGGCCGTGGCAGAGGTAGCGGACGCCCTCGGCGAGGGCTTGGTTGAACGGGCCCATCTCGTGGCCGTGGCAGAAGACCAGCTCGCCGCCGCCGTCGAGTGTCATCCGCCCCACCGGGTGGTCCACCGCGACGTCCAGGTCGCCGGCGTACTCGGTCAGCGAGGCGATGTCCCAGTCGGTGTTGCCGAAGACCAAGCGGGCGTCGATCTGATCGCCCGTCTCGGGGTGGTCGATGCACAAAGCGTCGATGACCTCGACGGTACCCACGTCACCCAGGTGCAGGAGCTGGTCGGCCCCGGCGTCGAGCAGGCGTTGGACCCCCCGGCGGGTCGTGGCCGCGCGGCCGTGCGAGTCCGAAAGCAGGCCGATCTGGGGCAAGTCGGGGTTCCGGGGGGGCTGGGGCGTGGGGTCGTCGCGGTCAACGCGGCCCCGACCGAGTCTAGCGATCGGGCATCACACTGCCAACCACTCCGCCACGAGGCGACCGCTCCGGGATCGAACCGCGAAGGTCACGCCGAGCTAAACTCACTACATGAACAACCGCCTGATCGCCAACCTCGCGCTGGTCACGGCCATGGCCGTGCTGCTCACGTTCTTCCTGGCCAACCGCGACGCCCGGGCCCGGACCCTCTCGGCCTTCGACCAGATCGACCTGCTCGTCGACCTCCGCCACGAGCTCGCCACCGAATACGTCGACGAGCCCGACCAGCAAAAACTCATCGAGGGCGCGATCAACGGCATGATCGAGGCCCTGGACGACCCCTACACCCAGTACTTCCCGCGTGAGGAATACGAAGCGTTCGCCGAGAACGTCGACGCCGAGTTCACCGGTATCGGTGCCGAAGTCAACATCGAGAACAACCGCCTGCACATCGTCACCCCGCTCGAAGACTCGCCCGCCTGGAAGTCCGGCGTCATGGCCGGCGACACCGTCCTCGCGATCGACGGCCGGGACACCCTCGACCTGCCCATCAACGACGCCATCAAGCTCCTCAAGGGTCCCGCCG
>JBCBSA010000401.1:0-2524 GCA_039819425.1 Planctomycetota bacterium | reverse complement strand
GCCACTTCCCGTACTACGCCGACTCGCAGTACCCGCCGCTGGTCGAGCGTGACTTGCTGAATAAGCTGGCCGACGAAGGATGCTCGTGCGCAGAGTTGTCGGCGTCGATGGCCGAGGGCGACATCGAGGGCTACATGCTCAAGCCCATGAACTGCCCGCACCACATCCGCATCTACGCCAGCGAGAAACGCAGCTACCGCGACCTGCCGGTCCGCCTCGCCGAGTTCGGCACGGTCTACCGCTGGGAGCAGTCCGGTGAGCTCGGGGGCATGACCCGCGTCCGCGGCTTCACCCAGGACGACGCCCACCTGTTCGTCACCCCCGACCAACTCGCCGACGAAGTGCTGGGCTGCATCGAGTTGGTGAAGATCGTCTTCGGGACGCTGGGCATGGACGACTACCGGGTCCGGGTCGGGCTGCGCGACCCGGACAGCAGCAAGTTCGTCGGTGAAGCCAGCGACTGGGACCGGGCCGAGGCGGCGTGCGTGGCGGCGGCCGAGTCGCTGGGCGTGCCGTTCAGCCGGGAGCCGGGCGAAGCGGCGTTCTACGGCCCGAAGATCGACTTCGTGGTCAAGGACGTCATCGGCCGGGAGTGGCAGCTCGGCACCGTGCAGGTCGATTACCAGCTGCCGCAGCGCTTCGACCTCGAGTACATCGGAGCGGACAACGCGGCGCACCGCCCGATCATGATCCACCGCGCCCCGTTCGGGTCGATGGAGCGGTTCGTCGGCTGCCTGATCGAGCACTTCAACGGCGCGTTCCCGCTGTGGCTGTCGCCCGAGCAGGTCCGCGTGCTGCCGATCAGCGACAAGTTCAACGCCTACGGCCAGCAGGTGCTCGACGCCCTGCGCAATGCCAAATTCCGGGGGCAGATCGATACGTCGGCGAACCGGGTCAACGGCAAGATCAAGGCGGCGCAGGAGGCGAAGGTGCCGTACATGCTCGTCGTCGGCGGCAAGGACGAGGCGGCCGGCACGGTGAGCGTCCGCCACCGCACCGACGGCGACCGCGGCGCGGTGGCGTTCGACGAGTTCCTCGCCGCGGCGACCCAGGAGCGCGACACCCGCGCCCTCGGGACCTAAAGCCAGAAACCGTACCCGTTGCGAATTGCGGTGGGGCGGGCATCTTGCCTGCCGTTCGGGCGGAGCCCGAAACTGATGGCGGGTTTCGATTTTCGCCTTTGGCGAAACGGCAGGCTGGAAGCCCGCCCCACCCCATGACATAACCCTACAGGTAGAGTCGGTTGGCGTTAGCCCGCTCGGCTTCACCCGTCGTTTACCCCTGTCGATTACGCTGGCCCCATGAGCGTCCAGATCGACCCCCGGATTGATCCCCGCCTCGTCCGCGTCGCCAAGGTGTTGTCGTTCAACAACGACGCGCAGCTCGGCAACGCCACCGCGTTCTTCTTCCTGCGCGACGACTACCTGTTCCTCGTGACCAACCGCCACGTCGTGCGCGACGAGGCGAGCGGGCTGTACCCCAATCGGCTGCAGGTGCAGGTCCACGTCGACCCCGACGACCTCACGGCCCACGGCGAGCTGTGGCTGGACCTGGTCGATCCCGAGGGCAACCACCGCTGGCGCGAGCACCCGACGCTCGGGGCCGAGGCCGACGTCGTGGCGATCCCGATCAACGACCCGACGGTGATCGCCAGCTGGCACGTCGACACGTTCGGGCCGGATGACCTGATGGACGAGACGCGGGCGCTGCCGCTGGGGCAGGAGGTGATCGTGGTGGGGTTTCCGCTGGGGTTCGAGGACACGGTGCACCGGCTGCCGTTGATCCGGCGGGCGACGATCGCCAGCGTGTACCCGCTGCCCTTTAAGGGCGACCGCTACTTCGTGACCGACGCCCGGCTGCACCGCGGCTCGTCGGGCTCGCCCGTCGTGGCCAAGGTGTTCGACATGGCGACGGAGAACACGCAGTGGAAGCTGCTCGGCGTGCACTCGGCGTCGCTGGACGTGTCCAACCGCGACCCGTCGCAGGACGAGAAGCTCGGCTTGAACATGACGTGGTACGCGTCGCTGTTGATGGAGCTGACCGAGTCGGCGACGCCGAACGCGACGCCGACGGGTGGATGAAAAATGGCTGCGCGGTCCGGGGCGGCTTGCGGTAGAGTGCGTCGTCGATCGCGCGGGGCCTGCGTGGTCTGAGTTATTTTTCGGACGGAGTTTTTCATGTTCAGTGTTCGACCCAGCGGCATCCACGGCCAGGGGCTGTTCGCCACCCGCTTCATCCCGGCCGACACCGTTATCGGGGTGCTGCAAGGTGAGCACACGACCGACGACGGGGCCTACGTGTTGTGGATCGACGACGCCAAGGGCTTCCGGGTCGAGAACGACCTGAAGTTCATCAACCACGCCGACGCCCCCAACGCGGTGTACTACGACGACCTGACGGTGGCGGCGCTGCGCGACATCGAGCCGGGCGAGGAGATCACGCACAACTACCTCGGCGACGAGGCCGAGGCGGGTGACGCCGAGGTCGAGTTAGACTTCGACGAGGGAGAACCCGTGCCGGGCGT
>JBCBSA010000400.1:0-2537 GCA_039819425.1 Planctomycetota bacterium | reverse complement strand
TTCACCCCGCACATCACCCACGGACCAGGACGGACCGTGCCAGACCTCCGAGTTTGGCTCCGGGAATATGTCTTGGGTTGAAGAGGTTCAGTGTTGTTCGGTCGGGCCCGAACGTATTTTTTGAAACCCCGCCGACCCCGTCTGCGTACCCAAGGTGTACCGACCAAGCCGGCCCACGAAAGGCTCACGCACGATGCCCAGCCTCACCCACCCCGATTCGCCCCTGGCTCAGGCCCGCCGCCGCGTCTCCGCCGCGGGGAGCCGTGTCGCCACCGCCGCCGCCACCACCCTGACGCCGACCCACGGCCCGGCCCCCGCCGCGGTCGTCGCCCCGCGGCCCGGACGCTCCGCCGCCGTCCGCCCCGCCGAACGCGACACGCTGCGTCGCCTGCTCACTGAGAAGTACGAGTACGTCCACCACGAGTGGTTCGACCAGCCCGACGACGACGCCTATCGGGCCCTCTTCGTCGACCCCGACCCGCTGCCCGTGCCGGACGTGTCGTGGTACCACCCGCTGATGGACCCCAGCATCGCCGACCCCACCAAGTTGGCCCGCACCACCGGAAACTCCGGGGGTTCGGTGCTGCTCACCGCGGCGCAGGAACGCGTGTTGTTCACACAGTTCAACTACTGCCGCAAGCGGGTCTGCGAGCTGCGTGACCGCCTGCTGGACCCCGACGTCGAGGCCCCCTCGGCCCGCGAACGGGCGGCGATCGAGCGCGAGATGCTCGACTGGTACGCCCGCGCCGACGCCCTGCGCACCCAAGTCGCCGACACCAACCTGGCGCTGGTGCTGGCGATGGCCAAGCGGACCCGCATCCACCCCGGCGACTTCGCCGACCTCATCGGCGAGGGCAACATGGCCCTCCTGCGCGCCGCCGACAAGTTCGACGTCGGCCGGGGCTTCAAGTTCTCGACCTACGCCTGCCGGGCGATCCTCAAGGCGTTCAGCCGGCAGGGCATCAAGCTCTCCAAGCACCGCGGCATGTTCCCCGTGGACTTCGACCCCAAGCTGGAACGGTCCAACCACCAGGCCGAGAAGAACGCCGCCCACGAAGACGATTGTGCCGACGAGGTCCGCCGGATCGTCGTCGACAACCGGGCCGACCTCTCGGACGTCGAGCGCACCGTCGTAGCCGCCCGGTTCAACGTCGGCCCCGGCAGCGTCCCCGCCCCGCGGTTCACGTCCGCCGCCGATGGCCCGGGCGGCTACGAACTGCCCGAGTCGCTGCGTAACCGCGCCGCCGACGCCAAGCCGCTGACCCTCGAACAGGTCGGCAAACTCATCGGCGTCACCAAGGAACGCGTCCGCCAGATCCAGAACAAGGCCCTGGACAAGATCCGGGTCACCCTCGAAGAAGAATTTTTGGGCTGAGGCGAACCGCCCCGCCGCCCCCGGCGTATTACACCGATCTCAACCTCCTCCGCAAAGCCCATGGGTTTCTTCCGTGGGTTTTGTTTTGCGCGTTGGCCGATAGGGGGAGGATGCCGAACCCGATCCGAATCCGCGGCGACCTGGGCCTGCTGCCCGACGCGTTGGCGGGGGCGCCGCGGGGCGAGGCCGAGTTGGTCTTCGACGAGCAACACGCCGACCGCGTGGTGCGTGAGGGCATGCTGCGGGCGCGGGTCAGCCTCGACATCGCCACCGCCGATTTTAAAGCCATGCTCGCCCCGACGGCTTCGGGGGAACGAGACGCGCCGTCGATCGTGGAGCACTTCGTTCGGTTGGCCGACCGCGGTGTCGAGGTGCGGGTGCTGCACGCGGGGGTGCCCAGCGGTCCGGCGCTGCGCGAACTCAAGCAGGCCGCAACTCCGGAGCGGGGGCTGACGATTCGTCGGTGCCCCCGGCTGCACGCCAAGGCGGTGGTGGTCGATGCGCGTTGGCTGTACCTGGGCTCGGCGAACCTGACCGGCGCGGGGCTGGGGTTCAAGGGGCCGACGCGGCGCAACTTCGAGTGGGGCGTGGTCAGCCGGTCGTCGACGCTGATCGACGCGGTGCTGGGGCGGTTCAACACGCTGTGGGAGGGCGACCACTGCGCCGGCTGCGGGCGGCGGGACGTGTGCCCGGTGCCGCTGGAGGAGCCGCGGCTGTGAAGTATTTTTTGCCGCCAAGGACACCAAGAGCGCCAAGGAAGGCAAGAACAACGACAAAACAACATGAGGAACTCAGGAATCAAAGAAAGCAGGAATGAAAACCGGATTTCATCTCCTGGCTTCCTCTATCTCCTGAACTCTTTATTTTGCTTTTTTGCCTTCCTTGGCGCTCTTGGCGTCCTTGGCGGCAAAAGGCCTTTGTTTGATTCACCTGAAGTCGTAGACCAGGCGGGCGAAGTAGCGGAAGTCGTTTTCTTCGAAGCCCGGTTCGACCTCGGAGTTGAACTCGTTGAAAGCGCCGACGCGGAGGCTCAGGCCGGCGTCGATCTTCTGGATGTACTCGACGCCGGTGTTGTTGCGGAACTCGCTGAAGAACGGGTCGATGGCGGGGAAGATGCGGTTGAAGGCGGTGAACTCCTGGGTGTCGCTGATGGTCCAGGCGA
>JBCBSA010000399.1:0-2547 GCA_039819425.1 Planctomycetota bacterium | reverse complement strand
ACGGCTGCACCCTCACCGCCTGGTCCGCTGCCGGGCTGTTCGGCCCGACCTTCGTCACCCGCGTCCAGGAAAACACCGGCAGCTACGCCACCACCCTTTACGTCTTCGCCGGCCTCTTCGCCGTGGCCCTGTTCGTCACCGGGTTGATGACGCTGGATATCCGCGCCAAACGCGCCGCCCAATCCGCCGCCCCGGCCGAGCCCGCGACGCCGCCCTCAGCGACGGACCACGGGACGCTGCGCGTCTCCCGCTAAGCATGGAGCCGGTGTGCTGCAAGACCACGACTAGGGCAAGACCATCGCATCGAGGTAGCGGTCCTCGAAGCCGGGGGACTGGTTGAGCTCGACCGGCTCGATATCACGGCCGGTGGCTCGCAGGTCGGCGAGCACGGAGCGGTCCATCAACGCGAGATACGCGCCGGCGAGCGAGGTGTTGCCGACGGGCTCGATCTGGTCGGGGGTGAAGCCCGGCAGCAGGCCGGCCGCGACGGTATTGCCGGCGTCCAGGACCACCCCGAACCCCCCGGCGAAATAGACTCGTTGGACGTCGGCGGGTTCGAGGCCGACGTGGCCCAAGAGCGTGAGGATACCCGCGGCGATCGCGGCCTGGGCCTGGAGCAGCAGGGCGATATCGGCCTCGGTGATCCGCACGTCGCCGACGATGCGGAACGATTGGCCATAGCCGGGCTCGGTGTGGAGCCGGGCTTTCGCTTTCGGCGGCGGCGGGTCGGCGAAGCGTCCGCTGGGCGTGAGCACGTCGGCGGCTCGGGCCTGGGCCAGGAAGTCCAGGTACGCCGTACCACAGAGGCCCCGAGGCTGCGTGAGTTGGGCGTCACCGATGACGCGGTGCCACAGAGCGAACGGTTCGCGGTCGATCTCGATGCGGTCGATCGCGCCGCGGCCGGCCCGGACGCCGTGGGACAGCCCAGCCCCCTCGAACGCGGGCCCGGCGGCGGTGGCGCAGCCGACGAAGCGCTCGTCGGGGTGGATGACGATCTCGCCGTTGGTACCGATGTCGACGAACAGCGTCGGGCTTGGCGTACAGCGCAGGTTCGTCGCGGCGATGCCGGCGACGATATCCCCGAGCACCTGGGCTTCGAGTGCGACAGCCGGGACACCTGGACCAAGACCATGAAACCCAGGCTGCTCAAGCCGAGCTGGTCACCGACCTCGAACCCATCCGCGCAGCGTACCGCCGGGGTGTCGAGGCCGGCCGGTATCAGTGCGTGACGGGCGTCGAGCCGTTCGAGGCCACCCGTGCTCTGGTCGGCGACGAGCAGGTCGCCGTCGCCATGGCCCTGGAGCCCGAATGGGTCATCGACATGGCCGAGACCTACACGGGCCTGATCCTCACGTATTACGGGCATGTGATCGACGCGGGGTTTGTCTTCGACGGCATCTGGACCTACGGCGACATGGCGTACAACCACGCCACTTTCTGTTCGCCGGCGATGTACCGCGAGCTGATCTGGCCGCAGCACGTCCGCCTGGTGGAGTTCGCCCACAAGCGCGGCATGAAATTCATCTACCACACCGACGGCAACGTCAACGGCGTCATCGACCTGTACCTCGAAGCCGGCTTCGACTGCCTCCAGCCCCTCGAAGCCAAGGCCGGCATGGACGTCGGTGAGTTGGCCCCGAAATATGGCGGCCGCCTGTCCTTCTTCGGGAACATCGACGTGATGAAACTGGCCACCAACGACCCCGAGGTGATCGAAGAAGAGAGCAAGACCAAGCTCGCCGCGGGCATGGCGACCCGGGAGTACCTCTACCACTCCGACCACCGCGTGCCCCCGCGGGTGAGCCGGGAGACCTACCAACACCTTATCGCGCTGATCGATCGCTACGGCCGATACCCCGATCGAGGGCCGTTGCTCTTGGGCATCGCCGGAGACGTCTCACCCGAAGGACGAGGCGGGGATTTCAGGACGCGAGAACGGGGGGTCTGGTGCGAACGCCCTCCAGGGCGAGGAGTACTTGCTCGCCGGTGGCGGGGAGGGGGAGGTTTGCGGCGTCGGCGGGGTGTTCGAGTTGCTGGGCGATGGCGTCTTTGATGGCGAGCCAGGCGCTGAGGCCCAGCAGCAGCGGCGGCTCGCCGACGGCTTTGCTGCGGCGGAGGCTGACGACGTTGTGAGGGTTGTCGAGGAAGCGGACGCGGAGGTCCTGCGGGACGTCGGTGACCGCCGGTATCTTGTAGGTGGTAGGAGACGGGGCGAGCAGTTCGCCGGTGGGGCTGTACTTGAGTTCTTCGGTGGTGCACCAGCCCATGCCCTGTACAAAGCCGCCGACGACCTGGCCGCGGTCGATGCCGGGGTTAATGGATTCGCCGACGTCCATGATGAGGTCGACGCGGGTGGTCTCGTATTGGCCGGTGAAGCGGTCGACTAGGACCTCGGTGCAGGCGACGCCGTTGGTGTAGTAGAGGAAGGGGGTGCCCTTGCCGGTGTCGCGGTTGAAGTCGACGCCGGGGGTGGCGTAGAAGCCGCGTTCGCCGAGGGAGACGCGCTGCTCGTATCCCCTTCGACAAAGTCATCGCCCAGGCCTACGA
>JBCBSA010000398.1:0-2591 GCA_039819425.1 Planctomycetota bacterium | reverse complement strand
GCCGTCGATGAACGTGGCGTTGGGGTCGCGGTACAGGTCGCTGACCTCGCTGGTGGCGATGGCGTTGGAGTTGCGGATGAAGCGGTCGATCTGTTGGGGCCAGTTGGTGGGGCTGACGCCTAAGGCCGTCGCGCCGGCACCGGTCACGATCGCCGGCGGGAGGAAGCCGTCTTCCTCGGCGGCGTAGCTGTGCAGCCCGATGCCGATCTGGCGGAGGTTGCTCTGGCCGGCGGCGGTGCGGGCGGCGGACCGGGCGGACTGCAGCGCCGGCAGCAGGAGCCCAACCAGCAGCGCGATGATCGAGATGACCACGAGCAGCTCGATCAGCGTGAAGCCGGCCCGGACAGGCGGCCCGGTCCGGGGTCGCCGAGACCGGGCGGAAGCCCGGGGGCAGGGGTGGGGGCGGGGCCTGGTCATCGGGGTTCCTGTGCGTTGGCGGCGGCTTCGGACGTGCCGTAGAGCTGGCCCGCGAGTTCGCGGGAGGCTTCGATCATCGCGTCGTGCGGGGTGTCGGCGATGGACAGGAAGCCGATGCCGTGGTTCTCGGCGTCGCCGGTGCGGCCGGTGGTCATCTGGTCGTTGAGCTGGAACCAGTGGGCGCCGACCACGAGCGGGTTGGCGACGGCGGAGCGGACGTAGCGCTTGAACCGCTCGGCCTTGTCCTGCGTGCTGGAGGCGTGAACCAGGCCGCGGTTGAACGCGCCGCGGTCGTTGGTGCCGAAGTGGAACTCGCCGATGATGATCGGCGCATCAAAGTCGGCCACGGGCGTCCAGCCCTCGAGCGTGTCGCGGTATACGTTGAACGACACGATGTCGCAGTACTCGGCGGCGATGCGGGCGACCTGCGGGTTGTACTCGGCGAAGCGGCAGCCGAGATACAGCTTGTCGGGCGCGATCTCCTTGAGGATGCGCCGGACCGTCGAGAAGTAGGTGTGGGCGATCTGGGCGTCGAAGGCGACGAGGTCTTCGTGGGCGGCGTCGGTGGTCGGCTCGGATTCGCCGGCGACGGCGGCGTCCCAGCTGGCGTAGTCCACGCCCCAGGCGGCGTTGAGGTCGGCGATGTCGCCGTATTTCTCCTCGAAGAACTCGAACATCTTCACCTTCGCGTGCTGGTTGGGCTTGGCCTTGAGCAGGCCGCTGGAGAGGTGACCCTCGACGCCCCAGCCCAGCTCGTTGTCGAGGAAGTAACCGATGCACCACGGGTCGTCGACGGTGCCCTTGGTCATGTTGGTCGCGCGGCGGCGGATCTCACGCTCGAACCCGGGGTTGAACGGGTCGGAGACGCGGTTGCGGGTCCCCTGCTGCCAGGGCAGCTTCGGGGCGTTGATGAAGACCCAGTGGGTGTAGGGGATGGTCGTTTCCTCGAACAAGCGGGGGTCGGACCAGCAGGCGATGGTGTTGAGGCCCCAGTTCATCAGCCGGGCCGGGGTGCGGCGGAGCCATTCGTTCTCCCAGTCCGGGCCATACTTGCGCAGGAGGTTGGCCTGGTAGAAGCTGAAGACGGGGACTTCCTGCTTGGCGTAGTCGCCGCGCCGGGGCTTGGCCTTGTCGATGAAGCCGAGCATCTCGATGTCGCCGGACTTCCACGGCGCGTCCCGGAACCACTTTTCGCGTTCCTGCACGATCGGGGTCGAGCCGCGGGCCTGGACCACGCTGACGCCTTGCGAGAAGAACAGCCGGCCCTCGGGGTCGACCAGGTGCCAGGCGCCGTCGACCTTCTCGGTGCGGAAGTGGCCGGTGGCTTCGAGCTGCGGCCCGGCGGCCCAGCCGCCGTACTGGTTCCACGTGTCGGGCCGGGGCGAGGCCTTGACCTCGGACGCCTCGCGGTCGGCGGCCTCTTTCAGGTCGGCGTCGCGGGTGATCTTGCCGGGCCAGTCGGCGTGGATGTACTGGCCGTAGGTGTCCACGAACGGGAAGAAAGGCTCGGGGATGACCTGGGTGGACGGGTCGAACGTGCCCACCGCCCGGATCTCGTCGATCGAGAAACGGAACGGCTGGGTCGGCGAGTGCAGAAACACCCGCATCTCCCGGACCTGCGTGGGGTCGATGCCGTCGCCGCCGCTGCCGCGCTTGCCCCAGGGCGTGGCCTGCATGCCGGTGAGTTCGGCCCGGAGCTCGGCGGCGAATTCACGGTCGATCTCGATCACGATCGTGCCCGACTCGTGGGGCGCGAGCGAGATCTTGCCGCCGATCGACTCGCGCCCCTGGCCCTTGTTGGGGCTATCGATCCGGGCGATGAGGCGGTCGCCGCGGTCGCTGAGGTTGGTGACGTCGATCTCGATGTGCGTGTACGCCGAGAGGTCCCAGGGGTTCTTGAAGCCGCCGGGCGGGCGGATCTGGACGTTGGGGTACCGCTCGGTCGTGCCGGTGACGACTTCGAGACGCGGGCCGTTGGGGCCGGTGCCCAGTTCGGCGGTCGAGTCGTGGGTCTTGACCTGACGCATGAAGCCCGCCTCGCCGAAGTCGGTGACGACGGCCGATGGTTCGGCCGAGGCGGCGGTGCCGATCGCGAGGCAGGTCAGGGCGGTGCGTGTGAATCGCGTGATCCTCGGGGGGGTGATCCGGGCGGGACAGAGGGGGGGTCAGATCGC
>JBCBSA010000397.1:0-2605 GCA_039819425.1 Planctomycetota bacterium | reverse complement strand
GGTCCGCCTCCGGCGGCGGGGGGGGCGGATGAGTTGGTCGTCCGCGCGGTCCGGTTGGCGGATATCCAGCCCAGCACGGCCGTTGATTTGGTGTCGTCGGTGCTGCAATCCAAGGCCAACATCGTGTTCCTGTCGGACGAGCAGCGGCTGCTGGTGATGGCCGACCAACGCGAGCGTGTCGAGAAGGCGGCCGCGCTGATCGAGCTGATCGAGCGGTCTGGCGGCGGCTTCGAGACCCGCACGATCACGCTGGAGCACGGGCTGGCTCGCGACGTGGCCAACCTGGTGCGTGAGATGATTCAGGCCCGGCTCCAGGGCGACAGCTCGTACCGACAGATCGAGGGCGTCCGGGTCCTGCCGGACGTGAGGACGAACCAGTTGGTGGTCAGCGCGCCCATCGGCCTGATGGAAGAGGCGGTCGCCCTGGTGCGGTCGCTGGACAGCGAGGTGACGTCGCAGGTCGCCCCGGTGCAGCGGTACAAGCTGACCAACACCACGGCCCTGGACCTGTTGCGGACGCTGCGGGCGGTGTCGGGTGCCGACGCCGACCCGTTCGACGACATCGGCGAGGAAGGCCCGGGCCTGGGCTTCGGCGACGAGCGCGACGCGGGCTTCGGCGGCGAAGAGGCGTTCGCCGAGGGGCGACGCGGCCCGCGCGGCCCGTCGGCCGTACAGGGCACGGTGGACACCGGGCTGCCCGCGTCGTCGTTCAGCGGGGCGGACGTCACCCTCGCCGCGGACGTCAACACCAACTCGATCATCGTCGTCGCCGACCCCGCCACGCAGGACGTCTACGCCCGCCTGATCGAGCTGCTCGACGAGCGTCGGCCGCAGGTGCAGATCGAGGCGACCCTGGTGTCGCTGAACACGACCAACGACTACTCGCTGGGCGTGGAGTTCGGCATCGACGGGGCGCTCGACGGGCCGTCGCGCCTGATCACGTTCAGCTCGTTCGGCATCAGCACCGTCGACCCGGTCGCCGCCAGCCTGACCCCGACGGTCGGGGCGGGCCTGACGTCGGCGCTGCTCGACGCGGACTTCGCCGACGTGGTGATCCAGGCTTTCGAGCAGGACGGCAACTCCCGTGTGCTCTCGGCGCCGACGCTGCTGGTCAACGACAACGAGCGCGGCCAACTCCGGAGCCTGACCGAAGAGCCCACCGTGAGCATCACCCAGGGCGAGGTCAGCGACCAGATCTCGTTCCTCGAGTACGTCGAGGCCGGCACGACGATCGACGTGATCCCGAACATCAGCGAAGGCGGCTACCTCCAGCTGGAGTACCGGGTGGAGGTCAACACGTTCTTGGCGTCGGACCCGGCGCTCGCCGCGGCGGGGGTGCCGCCGCCGCGGCAGACCGACGCGCTGCAGAGCCGGGTGACGATCCCCGACGGGTTCACGATCGTCGTCGGCGGGCTCACCCGGGCCGACGACACCGAGACGGTCAGCAAGGTGCCGTTCCTCGGCGACATCCCGCTGGTGGGCGAGCTGTTCAAGTCCACCACACGGGCCGAGGACGAGACGACGCTGTTTGTATTCCTGCGCCCGACGATCCTGGCCGACGACGACTTCGCCGACCTGCGCGGCCTGTCGGAGCCCCGGCTGCGCGAGGCGGGCCTGCCGGGCAACGACCCGTACGACGAACCCGCTCTGATCCTCGACTAAGCCCCGACATGGCTCCGCCCCCCCCCACGCCTGCGGCCCAGACGCCCGGTGCGGAAGCCTCCGCCTCGGGGGCGGGCGGCGTGTCGTCCGGGGCTGTGGTGCCAACCGACACCGCCCCCTCTGCCGGATGGACCGACCTCAAGCCTTCGTCGGCGTTCGTCCGCGAGATCCCGATCGCGTTCGCCCGCCGCCACGCCATGCTGGGCCTCGAGGACACCCCCGCCCCGGGAAATGGCTCCAGAGGTGCCGCGGAAAATTCCGAGGGCGGGGTGTTGCTGGCGATGGCGGACCCGGGGCAGCTGGACCTCAGCGAGAACGTGGCGCGCCGGCTGGGGGTGGCGGTGCGGGTGGTCGGCGGCGACGAGGCGGAGATTCAGACCGCCATCAACCGGGCCTACGAGCAGAAGCAGGGCGAGGTCGGCGAGGTCGTCGCGTCGATCGACCCCCACGAGCGGGCCGCGGTGCTGGCCGAGCTGCAGGGCATGTCGGCTGGCGACGACCTGCTGGATTCGGGCGGGCGTTCGCCGGTGATCAAGCTGGTGAATCTGATGCTGGCCGAGGCGGTGCGGGCCCGGGCGTCGGACGTCCACGTCCAGCCCTACGAGCACCACGTGGTGGCGCGGATGCGGATCGACGGCGTGCTGTACGACACGTTCGAGCTGCCCAAGGCCGTACAGGAAGAAGCGATCAGCCGGATCAAGGTGATGGCCCGGATGGACATCGCCGAGAAGCGGCTGCCGCAGGACGGCCGGGTGCCGGTGCGGGTGGGCGACCGGACGATCGACCTGCGCGTCTCGACCTTGCCGACGAGCTTCGGCGAACGCGTGGTGATCCGGCTGCTGGACAAGAGCCAAGGCCTCTTGTCGCTCGACGACCTGAACCTGCCGGCCCAGACCGACGCGACCTTCCGGGGGATGATCCACGGCGAGCACGGCATCCTGCT
>JBCBSA010000396.1:0-2621 GCA_039819425.1 Planctomycetota bacterium | reverse complement strand
GGACCGTCAGCCACCCGCGGCGTCCGACGTCCAGCGACGCGATCCAGGCCTACTGCCTGACCAAGAACGGCGCCGCGATCTGCCACCCCAGCCTGTTCGCCCGGGGCCAGGCCCTCCGCGACCTGGGCGGCTACCGCGAACGCTTCCGGTACACCGAAGACCTCGACCTCTACCTCCGGCTCGGCGAGGTCGGACAGCTCGGCAACCTCGACGAGGTGCTGCTGGACTACCGCGTCCACCCCGGCATGACCAGCACGCCCTACAACGTGGAGCAGACTCTGGCGGGGATCCGCACCATCGAGGACGCCTGCCGCCGCCGCCGGTTGAAGCGTCGGCGTTATCTCGCCGGCCGGCTGCACAAGGCGTCGTGGCAGTTCACCGACCTGCGCCGCCCCGTCGTCGGTCTGGGCTACGCCTGCCGGGCGTTCTGGGCCGACCCGCTGCGGCTGCGGAACGCCACCATCGTGTTGCGTTCGCTGCTCCGGGGCTTTGTGTGGCCCAAGCGGCTCGACGCCAAACCCTGACCCCCCCACCGCCATGCTGCAAAAAGCCGATCCCGAACCCGCGGCCACCACGGTCTGCACCCTGTTCGAAGGCAACGACCTGCCCGGCGTCTGTGCGCTGGCCAACAGCCTCGTCGAGAGCGGGTTCACGGGCGTGTTCGCCCCGGGCACACGGCGCGGAGCGGCGTGGGTCGAGCCGCTGCGCGAGATCGTCGCTAAGGCGCAGGCGCACCCGGACGTGCGTTTCGAGGTCGAGCTGCACGAGTTCGACACCGAGATGCACCTGACCAACTACAAGCCGTGGTTGATGAAACACGTCTTCGACGCCCGGCCGCCCTCGGCCGACGCCGACCGCGACGCGGTGCTGTACTTCGACCCGGACATCGTGCTGGGCGTGGGCTGGCACTTCTTCGACAACTGGGTGCAGAACGGCGTCGCGCTCGCGGCGGACCTGAACTGGTTCATGCCCCACGACTACCCGCACCGCCACGTCTGGCGGGACCACGCCCGGGCGCTGGGGTTCGAGCCCGACCGCGAGCTGGACCTGTTTTTCAACGGCGGCTTCTGCGGGGTCACCCGGCCCAACGCGGCGTTCCTCGACACCTGGATCACGCTGATCGAGAGCGCCGCCGAGGCGGCGGGCGGGCTGGACGTGTTCCGGGCCAAGCGGCGTGACGCGCCGTTCCAGTCGGCCAACCAGGACACGCTCAACGTGGCGGCGATGTGCTGGCCGGGCCGGCTGTCGACCGTCGGGCCCGACGGCATGGCGTTCGCGCCCGGCTACCACCCGATGGGGCACGCCCTGGGGCGGCCCAAGCCGTGGACCCGCAACTACACGATGACGGCCCTGCGCGGCAAGAAGCCCCGCGTCGTCGATTCTTTGTACTGGAAAGTCGCCGACGGCCCGTTCGAGATGTACTCGCCCGGACGGGTCCGCCGCAAGCGGTTGGACCTGAGCTTCGGCAAAGCTGTTTCACGTTTATTGGGCAGTTCGTGAATCCCCCCGTTGGCCTTACTCTGTGGCGGATTCGGCGGGCCCGCTGCTTGTTCTTCCGCACCGTGCCCCACGCCTAGCCCATACCTTTGGTCCGTTTGACTTTGGTTGTTAAGAAGACCCCACATCGCAGCTTGCGTCAGAAAGTTGTCACCGCGCTGACGCACCCGATCGACACGGCACGTAAGCGGCACGCGCGGCGTACGGCCGGTGAGTGCCGTCGCGTGTACCGGCAGCGGATTAAAGAACTCCCCGCGTTGCCCGCGCCGCCCGATCGCCACGACTTCGAAGTCCACATGCTCTGCGGAGACAAGACGTGGGACATGGGTGTTTGGGCGAGTTGGTCGATCCTGCGATTCTTCCCGAGGGCCCGTCTCTATGTCCACGACGACAGCACGCTGAGTGATGGCTTGATGGCGCAATGGGACAGGGTCGTCCCCGGCGCGGTGTTTGTTCGCCGAGACGAGGCCGACGCGAGGGTCGAGCAAGAGATCGCCGAGGCGTACCCGAACCTCTACGCGTGGCGTTGCGGGTATTGGTCTGGCCCGCAGGTCGTTGACATGCATCTCTACGGGGAATCGCCGAAGTGGCTGACCATGGACACCGATGTTTTGTGTTTCAGGGAGCCCGTCGAGTTATTCAGGCTGGTCGATCAAGATCAACGGGTGTACCGCTACAACCGCGACACGCTCGGGCGGTCTTGTTACATGGCCACGCCCGAAGAATTGGAGCGGCTTACGGAGACGGTCGTCCCGCGGGCGGTCAACTGCGGCTTCGGGCTGACGGACCGGTTTACGGAAGACGACTTTGCGAGGCTTGATGGCTTGATCGACCGCCTCAAATCTGATCCCGCCATTCGCCCCACGCCGTCTTTCCAGTCCAACACGATGTACGCCTTAGTCCACACCGGCTTCGAGGCCCAGCCGCTACCGCCCGACTATGACGTCTACCACGGGCCCGGCCACACGGGCCAAACGATCCGGCATTACGTGACCAGGACCGAGACCCGGGCACGTTTCTTCACCGAAGGCCTGCCCGATCTGTGGCAACAGGTCAGGCCGTAGCAGCTGCTCCGCCGAAGCGGCTTGCCCGATCCTCGGGCAATCTCGATAAACGATTTCGAT
>JBCBSA010000395.1:0-2629 GCA_039819425.1 Planctomycetota bacterium | reverse complement strand
CCACCCCCCCCTTCCCCCCCCCCCCCGCTTTGCCTTTCCCCGGGGGGGGGGGGGGGGGGGGGGGGTTTTTGTTTTGGGGTGGGGGCTCGGGGAAGGGAGTCGGGGGCTTTGGGGACAGGATAAGGGTTACGCGATCGTACCCGCGTTTTTGGCGGGTGGGGGACGCGGAGCGGGGGGAGCGGCGGGTCAAGCCCGCCGGCTAACGGGGGATTTTCGGGGGATTCCGGGGGGATTCCGGGGGCCGGGGTCTGGAACTTCCGGGGGGGGTTAGGGGGTGGCGAGGAGGTGGGGTTCGATGTAGGGGTCGAAGGTTGGGGCGGGGTTGCGTTTGTCGAGGAGGTCGGCGGTGCGTTCGTCTTGGCGTAAGCGGTCGAGGACGGCGGGGTAGCCCATGCGGTGGACGAAAGCACCCAATCCCCGGCCCCCGGAAGTACCTCCGGAAGTGGCCGCGGAATTTCCGGGGGCGGGCGCGGCTTCGAGGTACCAGTCGAAGAGGGTGGCGCAGACGTCGGCGACGCGGTCGCGGGGGACCATGGAGAGGTAGTGGAGTTCGCCGTCGGTGAGGTAGTGGCCCTGGGTGGAGCCGTCCTCGGAGCCGCCGAGCTTGAGGGCGTAGTTGTCGCCGCCGGAGCCGACCCAGCCGAGGGTTTTGGTGGCGGGTCGGAAGCATTGGCGTTCGCAGCCGGTGATGCCGATGGACTCGGCCATGTGGCCGTAGCCGCGGTCTTCGAGTTCGTCGAGGAGCTCGGGCTCGAACTGTTCGGAGTCGGTGTAGGACAGTCGGCAGGTGGGCAGGCCGACGCAGGCGCCGGAGAGGACGCGGAGGGTGGAGTAGGTTTTACCGCGGCGGGTGCCGTGGCCGTGGTCGGCGAGGAGGCCGGTGAAGTCTTCCTTGGCGTCTTCGTCGATGTTGGTGAAGAGGAGGTCTTGGTTGGGGGTAATCATGACCTCGCTGCCGGGGAACTTGTGGAGGGCGGCGCGGACCATGGAGCGGAGTTGGGGGGCGGGGTTCTGGGAATCGGGAAGACCGCCGATGGCATCGGCGGCTTTGTAGGGTTTGCCGCGTTCGGCGGCGGTTTTGGCGGGGTCGATGTAGACGCCGTCGGTGAGTCGGCCGCACTCGATGTAGGCGCCGTAGGCCCACTTGCCGTTGGACTCTTGCTTGGTCCAGCCGTGGTGGAGGTTGCGTTCGCCGGGGTGGTGGTCTTCGTTGGGGGGGGCGAAGTCGGCGCCGAGTGCCTTCGCTTCGTTGCGGTACCAGTCGATGCCTTGTTTCCAGACGACGTATTTCATGCGGGCCCAGACGCGGTTTTTGCGGTCGCCCCACTCCTTGTGGACGTCGACGATGGCCTTGAGGCCGGGCATGAGCTGGTCGGGGGTGAAGACGCCCAGGGCTTTGCCGTGGGCGGCGAAGGTGGGTTTGCCCTTCTTTTCGCCCTGTCCGCCGCCGACGTAGACCTGGTAGGCGACGACGCGGGCGTCGCTGCCGGTGCCTTCGACGAGGGGGGCGACGCCGATCTCGTTGGTGCGGATCTCGGTGCAGTTGTCGTAGGTGATGTCGCCGGTGTTGGGGTCGCGGTGGGCGGCGGAGAAGGCGATCTTGAACTTGCGGTTGAGGAGTTGCGGGCCGTACTCGTACTGCTGCTTGGGGTCGTCGATCAGCGAGGGGTCGACGGCGAAGACCTGGACGTGCGGCGCGGCGGGGAGGCGGAAGTAGGTGCCGTACTGGTGGGCGAGGTCGAAGGCGCTGGCCCCCGGGAGGGTGGAGAACTTGCTGAGGGGGCAACCCATGACGTTGCGGACGTTGTCGCCGCAGCCGTTGAGGGTGTAGAAGCCGGTCTTGGCCAGGTCTTGGACGAGGGACATGACCTGGGGCTTTTCGAGCCAGTGGTACTGGATGTTCTGGCGGGTGGTGAGTCGGAGGGAGTTGCCGCCGTAGGGGTTGTGGTGGCAGTAGTCGTCGGCGACCTTATCGACGATGTCCCACTGGCTGGCGTTGAACGCGCCGCCGCCGGGGACGGTGAGGCGGACCATGTACATCCAGTCTTTTTCGCGACCGGTCTTGGCGCGGTTGTACTCGAGGTAGAGGCCGTGGGACTTGGAGAGGAACTCGGACTCCTTCTCGAGGTCCATTGTCTCGTGGTCGCGGTAGCGCTCGGGGAGGGGGCCGACGACGCCGTTGGAGTTGATCTTGAAGTGTTCGTCGGCCGAGAGCTGGTCGGCGGGGGTGCGGAGCAGGGGCTCGGGCAGCTTGACGGGCCGGGGTTTGCGGGGGTTCCGGGGCTTGTTGGTGGGCGTGGTGGCCATGGCGGGCGGGGGGTGGGGCGGGGACAAAGGGGGTGTGAGTGGTGCCGGTTGTGCCGACTAGAACCTTTATAATAGGACAACACATCCGGGAGGGCGACGAGCCGGCCCGGGCGGTCGATTTGGTTGGCCGTGTCGCCCGATGCGTGGTAAGACTTGGCCGCGGTCCGGAAGTCGGCCCGCCCAACGTACAACTTTTCGATTCAGGGAACCGCCCGCCCCCCACCGCCCCGCGGGCCCGCAGGAGTTTGAGATGCGTATCACCATGGTCGGCACCGGCTACGTCGGACTCGTCACCGGGACCTGCTTCGCCAACATCGGCAAC
>JBCBSA010000394.1:0-2636 GCA_039819425.1 Planctomycetota bacterium | reverse complement strand
GTTGCAGACCCCGCGGCCCGCTGCCCGATAAACCCACCAAGACCGTTCGCTCCGCCCCTCCACGCCCCTATTCCATGGCCGAAGTCCTCGATCAGAACGAAGTCGACGCCCTCCTCGCCGCCGTGGACAACGAGGAAGCGGACGCCGAGTCCGGCAGCGGGGCGACCGTCTTCTCGACCCGGGGCGACCGGCCCGAAGACATCGAGGTCCGCAGCTACGACTTCAAACGCCCCGAACGCGTCTCCAAAGAGCAGATGCGGGCCCTGGAAAACCTCCACGAGGCCTTCAGCCGCAACTTCGGCGCCGCCCTCTCGGGCTTCCTCCGCACCATCATGGAGGTCAAGGTCGCCAACATCGAGCAGATGACCTTCTCCGAGTTCACCCACTCGCTCCCGAACCCCACCTGCTTCAACCTGCTGTCCTGCAAACCCCTCGAAGGCAACATCTGCCTCGAGATCAGCCCGCTGATCATCTACCCCGTCATCGACCGCCTGCTCGGCGGCTCGAACGCCGAGCTGTTCATCCCCCAGCGTCCGCTCACCGCCATCGAGAACCGCCTGGTCGGGAAGATCCTCGACCGCGCGATGTCCGCCCTGCACGAGAGCTGGGAGAACATCGTCGAGGCCGACTTCAATCTCGAAGAGAGCGAGTCGAACCCCGCGCTGGTGCAGATCGTGCCCCCCAACGAGGTCGTCGTCGTCGTCGGGTTCGAGCTGAAGATGGGCAGCCGGGCCGGGACGATGAGCCTGTGCATCCCCTACGCCGTGATCGAGCCGGTCGTCGACAAGCTCAGCAGCCAGGCCTGGTCCGCATACAAGAAGACCACCCGCGACGCCCGGCTCAAGCGCCGCATGGCCAACTCCCTCGAGTCCGCCCGGGTCGACGTCTCCGCCGTGCTGGCCAACACCACGATGACCATGCACGACCTGCAGAACCTCCAGGTCGGGGACCTGATCCTCACCGAAAAACCCGCCGCCGCCCCCCTGGCCCTCACCGTCGAGGGCCGCCGTAAGTTCGTCGGCCACCTCGGCCAGCACCGCGGCAACCGCGCCTACAAAGTCGGCCGGCCCATCACGCCCAAAGACCGGGTGTGACCGACCCACACACCGTCCCGTCGCACCGCCGGGCGACACGGCGGGCTCAGCCCGGCGGACGGCTTACACTCCCGGTGTGCCCAAACGCTTACCCCTCGTCGCCGTCGACTACGGCAGCCGGACCGCCGGCACCACCGTCCTCGTCCACCGCGACCCGCACCCCGACGGCCCGCTCGCCTTCGTCGCCTCGGCCAAGAAACAGGACGCCGACGCCCTCGTCGCCGACACCCTCGCCCGCCTCGGCCCCGCCGCCGTCTTCTTCGACGCCCCCCTCTCCCTGCCCGGCGTCTACCGCGACCTCCCGGGCTTCGACGACTTCCACCACCGCCGCGGCGACCGCGAAGTCAACGCCATGTCGCCGATGTTCCTCGGCGGCCTCACCGCCCGGGCCATGAAGCTCGCCGCCCGCTTCCCCGACCATCACTGGCACGAGACCTACCCCGCCGCCCAGGCCGATCGCCTCGGCCTGCCCCGCGGCCGCTACAAAAAAGACCCCGCCGCCCTGACCGAGTTCACCGCCGCCCTCGCCGACCACCTCGACGCCCGGTTCGACCCCGCGGCTGTCACGACCTGGCACCACTTCGACGCCCTGCTCGCCTACGTCGCCGCCGAGCGCTTCGCTTCGGGACAACACCGGCAAATCGGCGATCCCGCCGAGGGCGTCATCGTGGTCTAACCGTCTTCGCGGAACGCCGCCCGCGCCGCCTCCACGTCCGGGTAGATCGCAAACACCTTGTCCAGTTGAAAGATCGAGATCACGTCCCACGCCGTGCCCCGCAGCGACGCCAGCTTCACGTCCCCGCCCAGCGGCTTCATCTTCCCGTGCAGCCGCAATAGCACCGCCACCCCCAGACTCGAAATGTACGTCAGCTTCGCCGCGTCCAGGATCAGCTTCGTGTGCCCCGCGTCCACCAGCGCCTGCACCTTCTCGCCGAACGCCGAGGCGTTGGACGAGTCCAGCCCCCCGTCCAGCCGGAGCACCATCACGTCGCCGTCGATCTCTTCGAGGAAAAATTCCATGCCCAGCTTACTCCGTGTGTACCCGACCGTGCCCTGAACCCCTTACCCGACCCGGGCCAACGCCTCGGCCCGCTCCCGGATCGGCACCACCCGGCGGTGACTGACCAACAACACCGGGTTCATCGTGACCGTCCCGATCGCGAACCCGTCGACACCCGCCGCATCGTACTCGTCCAGCGTCCCCGCCTCCCGCACCCCCCCGCCCCCCACGATCGCCACCTCCCCGCCCCACGGACGCTGTCGCAACTCACGCACGCACCCCAACGCCACCGGCAACAACGGCAACCCACTCACCCCACCCGCCGGCACCGGGAGGGTGTTGCAGCAGTGAAACGCCCGCACCCCCTGACCGTAAGCCATCTCCGCCATCTCCCCGTAGTTCAACGTCGGGCACATCGACTGGCCCCCGGCATTGTTTGAGAAAGCGGTGAGTACGGGCGTGCCGGTGGTGGTGAAGCTGCCGCCGGTGAACTACGGGGAGATGGCGGAGATGGCTTACGGTCAGGGGGTGCGGGCGTTTCA
>JBCBSA010000393.1:0-2663 GCA_039819425.1 Planctomycetota bacterium | reverse complement strand
ACACACCGACCCGACGAAGATCATCGACCAGCTGCCGAAGCTCTTGCGGTCGCACCAGGTCGTCGTCGCCGACGGCGGAGACGACGGCGGCGGCCCCGCCGTGGGGTTTGAGGAGGGCGGCGGCGTGGGCGGCGACGTTGAGCGGAGCGCCGCCGAGGCGGGGGCCGGCGTCGAAGACGTCGAAGAGGGCTTCGCCGAAGCCGACGATGAGGGGGGGGGTGGGCATGGGGTTGTCGATCGGAATTTAGCCGCAGATGGACGCAGATGAACGCGGATTTAAGGCATCAGGAATTGATGAGGAGATCGGTTTTGGGTGGCACACGGGCACTGAAGTGCCCGAGCCTTGGGTTGGCTTGATCTGCGGCTAAACGGGTTTGCGGTCAGTCGGCGGGGTCGTCGCTGCGGCGGCGTTGGTAGTGGCCGCGGAAGCGGTCGAAGACGGAGAGGGTGCGGCGGGCGATGCCGGTCCAGCCGAAGGTGCGGCGGGCGAAGCGGGCGCCCTCGACGGTGAGTTTGTCGCGGAGCCAGGGGTACTGCAGCGGGAGGCTGAGCATGGCGGCGAACTCGGCGGGTCGTTTGGGGTCGGCGACGAGGGCGTGCTTGCCGAACTCGACCTGTTCGTGGAGGCCGCCGTGGGTGGTGAGGACGGTGGGGGTGCCGCAGGCCATGGCCTCGACGGCGGTCATCCCGAAGGGCTCGTACCGAGAAGGCAGCGCAAAAATTCCGGGGGCTCGGTAGTGGTCGGCGAGCTGGTCGTCGTCGATGTAGCCCAGCCACTTGATGGAGCGGCCGACGCCGGCCTCGTTGGCGGTGGCTTTCCACTTCTCGAGCAGTCGTTTGTCCTGGGCGGAGTTGGCGCCGGCGGCGAGGACGAGGCGGGCTTTGGGCTGGAGTTTTTTGAGGTGCGGGAGGGACTTGATGATGAGGTCGTAGCCCTTGTTGTGGGCGGCGCGGCCGACGACGTAGATGTCGGTGTCTTTGATCTTGAGTTGTTGTCGGATCTCGGCGAGGCGGCCGGGGGGGGTGGGGGTGAAGCGGGCCTCGTCGATGCCGGGGGGGATCATGGTGATGTGGTCGCGGGGGAGTTGGTACTCGCGCTCGATGAGGGCGACCTGTTGTTCGCTGGTGGCGATGACGTGGTCGCAGGAGCGGTAGAGGATGAACTCTTTCTGGATGCGTTCGTTGAAGCGGAGGCTGCCGCCCTCGCCGGCCTCCTGGGCGCCCTTCATGCGGTGCTGCTTCCACCAGCCGAGGCTGTGGGGGGTGTGGACGTGGGGGATCTGGAGCTCTTCGGCGATCTTCTGGCCGGCGGCGCCGGCGTCCCAGTAGTGGCTGTTGACGAACTCGTAGCGGAGGTTTTGTTTGCGGATGGCGGCGAGGGTGTTGTTGACGAAGTTCGACAGGTGGTCGTGCATGTCCTCTTTGCGGACGAAGTGTTTGCCGCCGAAGGGGACCCGCCAGACGCGGAGGTTGTCGTTGACGCGGTCCTCGGCGGGCTGGTCCTCGAACTGGCGGGTGAGGACGTCGACGTTGTAGCCGAGGCGGGCGAAGCGTTTGGCGAGTTCGAGGACGAAGACGACCTGTCCGCCGGTGTCGGGCTTGCCGAGCTCGGGGTCGGCGGCGACGTAGCCGTGGAGGGAGATCATCAGGAGGGAGCCGTTGGCGGCGGGGGGCATGGGTTTTCCTTGGTTTTTATGGGAAAAAGACGCGATCTACGGATCGAGTGTAACGGGAATCAGAAATGAGGTCGGCCGTTGGCAGCCCTCGGCTTAGAGGATGCCGAGGCGCACGAGGCCCTCGTGGACGCCGGCGGCGTGGGGGGCGGCGGCGTGGTAGGCGCGGTCTTTGGGCATGCGGTCGAGGAGCTCGGGGCGGGCGTTGGCGACGGCGATGGCGTGGGGGGCGGCGTGGAACATGGCCAGGTCGTTGGCCGAGTCGCCGCAGACGACGAGGCGGTCTTCGGCGACGCCGAGGTGCTCGCGGAGGAAGAGGGTGGCCTTGTCCTTGCCGGCCTCGGGCGGGAGCAGGTCGAAGTCGTCGCCCCCGGAAGCGATCGCCTGGTAGGCGAGACCTTGTTTGTCCAGGGCGTCGAGGACGTGGGTCTGGGCGTCTCCGCGGGGGACGGCGAAGCTGGCTTTGTGGGGGGTCTGGTATTCGTCGGCGTGGGGGCGGTGGCCGAGGTCGAGGACGAGGTCGACGATGTGTTGGCGGGGCCAGTCGGCGAAGCGGTCGGTCCATTCGTCGACCCATTCGCCGGCGACGCGGACCTGGGTGCCCATCGCGGTGACGACGGCGTCGGGGGCGAAGCCTTGGGGGAAAGACTCGCGGACGGTGCGGTCGACCGAGTCGGCGGGGCGGCTGGAGTTGAGGGCGAAGAAGAAGCGGCCGGTCTTCCGGGTGGCGCGGTCGGCGGTGGCGTCGTGGAGGCGTTGGAGGGCGTCGCCGTCGCCGGTGAGGGTGTCGTCGACGTCGCTGACGACGAGCCAGGGGGAGGGGTGGTCGGTCACGGCTGGTAGGTCGCGTCGGGCTGGGGGACGACCAGGTCGTCGGGGCAGTCGCCGGTGTAGACCATGTCGGCGTCGTGCTCGGAGACGGGGCCGGCTCGGGTTCTACGCCGAGTCCGCCCGGCTCATGCTCCACGACCTCACCCTCGAAACCCTTGC
>JBCBSA010000392.1:0-2671 GCA_039819425.1 Planctomycetota bacterium | reverse complement strand
CGCGGGCACGACCTGTTGATCAACGGCAGTCCGGTAAAGCTGCGCGGCACGAACTACCACATCACGTACCCCGGGTTCGGCGAGATCGTCTCGCGGGACAAGATCCGCCGCGACCTCGAGCTGTTCATGGACGCGAACCTGAACTGCATGCGGTCCCGCCCGACGCCGTCGATCGACTTCGTCGAGCTCTGCGACGAGCTGGGCGTGTACACGACGGTCGAGGCGATGGTGACGCTGATGATCTACGCCAAGGGCCCCGAGGGGGACCACGGCGCGAACCCGGCGATCGCCGGGCCGCTGCGCCACCACATGGCGACGATGATCGAGAGCTACTACTCGAACCCGTCGGTCATCACGTGGGGGCTGGGCAACGAGTGCCCGTACTACGACTACTTCAAGGTCGCGGCGATCGGGATGCAGGCGGCGGACGAGAGCCGGCCGCTGTTCTTCGGCAGCGACGCCCGGCTGGGCGTGGGCATCCCGTTCATGGACCTCAACGACGACCACTACCCGCGGGCCAAGCACGGCGAGATGGAACAGCCCTACGCCGACCTCGACCCCGAAACCAACCGGGTCATCCACGACGGCCAGTGGGACTACCCCGACGATCGGCCCAACCTCTTCACCGAGTGGCTGCACGTGCACACCAACAACTGGAAAGAGGTCGCTTACGACCCGGGCATCGACGATATCTGGGGCTACTACGCCAAGGCCCACCTCGACTTCATGTACGACACGCCGCACTACACCGGCGGGTTCCAGTTCAAGGGCGCGCCCTACCGCGGCATCGGCGCCAGCGAACGCTGGCGGGGCGTCTTCGACGGCGACCGGCGGATCAACGACATCCACTGGCACGTCAAGAAGTCGCACTCACCGATACGGATCGAGCCGACGCTCGGCGAGTTCGACGCCGGTGCGGGCGTGGCCCGCTTCCGGGTCGAGAACCGCCACGACTTCCTGAACCTCAACGACCTGACGCTCCGATGGACCCGGGGCGGGGAGTCGGGCCTGGCGACGGCCGACGTCACGCCGCACTCCGAGGGGGCCCTCGAGATCGCGCTGGGTACGCAAGACGGCCCGCCGATTGAACTGGAAGCGGTTGCGCCCAACGGTTTGATCGTCGATCGTTACGAGTTGACCCTGGGCCCGCCGGAGCGGGCAGCGCATCCCGCCGCTGAGGGTGAGTGGTCGGTGAAGGAAACTGACGGCGAGATCGTGGTGTCGCGGGGGGCGCAGCGTTTTGTCGTCAGCCGGGAGACGGGGCTGATCACGTCGGCGACGCTGGACGGCCGCGTCGTGCTCAACGGCTCGCCGACGGCATCGGTCGTGCCGACGCAGCAGCGCAACTTCAAGAAGCAGGCCAAGTTCACCCTGGTGAACCAGATGGCCGGTTGGCAAGCGGACCGGGTGCGGGCCGACGAGCAGGGCGGTGCGGTGCGTGTGGTGGCCGACGGCCGTTACACCCTCGCGGCCGGGAAGATGGTCACCACGTTCGAGGCCGACGGCGGCGTGACGGTCGGCTGCGAGCTGACCTGGGACGGCAAGCCGGACCTGAACGTGTTCTCGACGGGCATGACCCTCGCGGTCGCCCCGGAGTTCGACACGCTGCGGTGGGAGCGCGATGCGTTGTGGAGCGTCTATCCCGAGTATCACATCGGCCGGGCCGAGGGTGTCGCCCCCGCATTGGGCGCGCCGGAGTTCATGTCGATGCGCGACAGCTGGAACGGCGAAGGGACCAAGCCCTGGCCGTGGTCGCAGGACCTGACGTCGGGCGTGACGCGTGACTTCCGCTCGACCAAGTATCGGCTCGTGGAGGGCGGGCTCTACGACGCGGCCGGGTTCGGCGTCGAGTTCGTCGGCCACGGCACGCATCACCTCCAGGCCGTGCCCGCCGGCGACGACCTCGAGGGCAACACCTTCGTCAAAGAGATCCACGGCCAGCCCACGCCCGGCTTCCACCTCAAGCTGATGAACTACCACAACGGCGGCACCGAGCCCCACCTGACCAAGTCGATCCGGCTGCCCGAAGAGTTCGCCAAGAAGGGCTGGTCGTTCGAGGCTCAGGCGACGTTCCGGCTGGCGCAGCCCTGATGCAGGTTTGGGTGCAGAACACCCGGCCTCGGCGGGACACGGCCGGCCAACCGATCGACTGTCACGACGGCTGCCTCCGTTTCTTCGGCGACCGGTTCTACCTCTACGGCACGCGCTACGGCGACACCGACGGCTTCACGCCGGCCAACCGGTTCGTGTGCTACAGCTCGCCCGACCTCGAGGCGTGGACGTTCCACGGCGAGCTGCTCAGGGCGCCGATGGGCGGGGTCTGCTATCGGCCTTACGTCGTCTGGAACCCGGGTACCCGGCGTTACGTGCTGTGGTTCAACTGGTACCCCGAGCTCTGGGAAGGCCAGTTCGCGGTGGGCATGTCCACCACCCCGCAGGGGCCGTTCGACATCGTCAACCCCGACGCCGAGGTCGTTCAACCCAAGCCGGGTGACCACAACGTGTTTATTGACGACGACGGCCGGGCGTATCTGATCTATACCTCGATCGAGGGCGACGGCAGCGGGCACCACGGCATGTCGGTCGAACGCCTGGACCACGCCTACACCGGTTCGACCGGCGAGAACAGCGGCGTGTTCGACACGGGCGTCGAAGCCCCGGCCGTCATCAG
>JBCBSA010000391.1:1116-2676 GCA_039819425.1 Planctomycetota bacterium | reverse complement strand
ATCTTGTCGAGGTTGGCGATCTTGATGTCGACCTGGTTCATGAACTTCATCGTCTCGTCGGAGACGGTCGAGGCGCTGGCGCTCTTGTGGGTCATGCGCATGCCCATGAGCGCGCCGAAGGCGACGACGGTGACGATGACGCCGATGAGGATCGACTGCTGGGTGACGCGTTTGGACTCGTCGCCCCGGCCGAGCTCGAACGCGCTGTCGCCGGTCATGTCGCCGCCGGCGATCCCGCCCAGCAGCGACAGGCTCTGCGGCTCGGGGGTCTCGTCGGGCAGCGGTTTGTCGAATTCTTCGAAGTTACTCATCGCGGTTTTTCCCTCGGCCCCGGGGGGCGTGGCGTACAAAACGGGTGGGGTCGGATCGGTGCGTCGGGGGCTTCCGGGGGCTTCCGGGGGTTTCCGGGGGTTTCCGGGGGTTCCGGGGTGGGGGGTTAGGAGCGGGCGGAGGCGGCCTCGGCGCCCTCGAAGAAGATGCTCAGGGTGAGGGTCGCCGTGACGACGCCGACGCCCTCGGCGTTGGTCTGCCGCTTGATCTTGATCTGGGGCATGCGGGTGATCCGCGGCAGCTTCTCGATGTCGCGCATGAAGTCGTAGAAGCCGTCGAAGTCGCCGATGATCTCCATCTTGATGGGCAGCTCGGCGTACTGGGCGGTGGCGACGGGCTTGTCGGGGCGGACGCTCTTGGCGTTGAGCCGGTGCTCGCCGGCGAGGTCCCAGACCTCACGCAGCAGCGTCTCGACCTCGCGGTCCGAGGGCAGCATGCTCTGGAAGTGGGCGACGGCGTTCTGGAGCTTGGCGATCTCGGCCTCGACGTCGTCGATCCCGGCGGTGGCCTTCTTGACCGACTCGATCTTCGACTCGACGGTCGTGATGTTGTCCTTCCACTCCTGGCGGTCCTTCTGCCGGGGCTGGGCGAGGGCGGCGTAGTAGCCGCCGACGATGCCCAAGAGGATCAGGACGAAGACGATTTCTCGGATTCCGAATCGCATGGGTGTTCTCCGGCGGGGCCCGCGGCGGGCGGGCGGGCGTGGCGTGGTGTGTTGGTTTATTCGGTGGGGACACTGCCGAGGGAGGTGGTGGGCTTGACCATCTCGCCCTCGGGGTTGATCTGGAGGGTGTCGCCGACGGGGTCGACCTGGAGGCCGCGGTCGGCGCGGGTGGGCTCGAAGCTGCTGGCGTCGAAGTGGCGGTCCAGCGACATCTCGATGCGGAACTTGCGGACCACGTCGTTCTCGCCGGACTTCTGCTCCTCGACGTAGGCGAGGTTGACGTTCTCGAAGAGCCGGTGGGCGTTGAGGGCCCCGATGTATTCGGAGATCTCGACGTCGGTGGGCGCGATGCCCATCATGTCGATCTCGACGACGGTGGGCACGATCTTGACCTCGTCCTGGCCGGTGGCCTGCTGGCGGAGCTTCTCGCGCTGGATGGCGGAGCGCGGCGGCGGGGCGCCGTCCTTGGCGGCCTTGGTCTTGAGGTCCAGGTCGGTCAGCCGGAGCGTGGCGGGCATGTTGTTGATCAGCTCGGCGAAGACCATCGACTTGAGGACGTTGTCCTG
>JBCBSA010000391.1:0-1107 GCA_039819425.1 Planctomycetota bacterium | reverse complement strand
CAGGTCGGTCAGCCGGAGCGTGGCGGGCATGTTGTTGATCAGCTCGGCGAAGACCATCGACTTGAGGACGTTGTCCTGGAGCGTCGCGGTGACGTTGGCCATCTGCTTCATGCGCTGCTTCTCGGCGTTGAGCGCCTCGATCTGCTCGAACTGCCGACGCATCTGCTCGAACTCGGCGTGACGCGAGCGCAGCTCCTCGCGCTGCTGGGCGTCCTGCCGGCGGCCGACGAACTCGGTCGCCACCAAAGCCGTGAGCACCACGGCGAAGAGGCTGATGAAGATCACGTTCGTGCGGCGGGCGATCTTCTTGTCGAGGTAGTCCTCGGGGAGGAAGCTCATGTTCTCGGCCATGGTGGGGTCCAATCAGTGGGTCGGATGTCTGGAGGTCGAAGGTCCGGGTAGCGGAACGAAAAATTCCGGGGGCTAGAGGTTGGCGTCGCTGAGGCAAAGGCCCAGGGCGACGGCCCAGCCGGGCTGGGGCTGGGCGAGGTCCACGCCCATCGGCGAGGGCCCGGCGTTCTGGCGGGACAGGCGGGCGAACGGGTCGCCGAGCTGCGCCGCGACGTGCACCGACTGGGCGAGCCGGCGGCAGGTGTCGAGGCGGTTGGATTCGCCGCCGAGGAACACCAGCTTCTCGATCGGTTGGTCGGGGTAGCGGCTGTGGTAGTGGCGGAACGTCGCGCGGAGCTCGTCGACGAGGCATTCGGTGGTTTCGCAGCCGCCGTCGGGGTGGTCGTTGTCGCCGGCTCCCGTCGCCGTCGTGGTCGCTTGCGGGGGCGGTGCCACCGCGGTGCCGCCGGACGACTCGGCGACGCGGGCGAGGCGTGCTTCTTCGAACGCCATCTGATGCTCGCTGGCGAGCTTGCGGGTCCAGGCGTCGCCGCCGGCGTGGACGGTCTTGGCCAGCATCATGCGGCCCCCCTGGGCCACGACGATCTTCGTCGCCGCGGCGCCCAGGTCCACGTAGGCCACCGGTCGCGCCTGGTCTTCGGGGGCCCGGCCGCCGACGTGGGCGAACGCGCGGATCACGCACGGCGCATCGCAGTGCACCCCGACGACCTCGAGCTCCAGCCGGTTGGCCAGCTCGACGTAACGCAGCACGCGGTC
>JBCBSA010000390.1:0-2690 GCA_039819425.1 Planctomycetota bacterium | reverse complement strand
GTGGGACCATCTCGGAGAATTGGGGGCGTCGAGCGGGCTGACGACGTGGTGGACGACGCACTTGATGGACGAGGCGGAGCGGGCGGATCGGCTGGCGGTGATGTCGGGCGGGCGGGTGCTGGCGACACAGACGCCGGACGAGCTGCGGTCGACGCTGGGGGGACACGTGGTGGTCGTCGAGCCGGGCGAGGGGTTGGCGGTGGAATCGGTGCGGGAGGCGGTGACGGCGGAATTGGGGCCGTGGGACGCGGGGCGGGGGCCGGTGGCGTCGGACGACGGGGAGGTGCGGTTCGAGCACGCCGACGGGCCGGCGGTGGTGGCGAAGGTGGCGGGGATGTGGCCGGGTCGGCTGCGTCGGGTGTCGGTGGGCCGGCCGACGCTGGAAGACGCCTACTTGCGTTTGACCGCCGGGGCAACGGGAGCGGGGGATGACTGATGTTTCGGTAGTGGTTTATGTTGAAGTGGGTATCCGGCCCATTTAGCCTTCGGTGAGTCACCGGCGGCGGCCCCGGGTCATTGCCACGGGGTTAATGAACCACGACCGATCTTTAGGTCTTGATACGGCGCGGGAGATCTGGTTATACTTTTGGGGCAGTCGGTGCGGCTTCCGTGGGTTCTTTACCGCCGAAATCGACAGGTCGAGGCCGCACGCCACCGCGGCGGCGCTCGGCTCAGGGGACAAACAGGGGGGCGGGTGTGGGCCGTGTCGTTTTTGACGACGCGAGACCGGTTTCGGCGGGTCGCGCTGGGGCGTGTGGCCTGGCGTTCATCCCGGGGGGCGTCCGGGGTTGTCCGGGGTGGTTCGGGGGCGGGCTGGTTCGAGTTCTTTGACAACCGAGGCTTGGCTCACCACGCGACGCAGTCTGCCGGTGTTACGGGGCGGTCTGGAGAAAGCCTTTTTTAATACCATGCATACGTCTACCGCCGGCGGGTCGCGTGGTGAGCCAAGCCTCGGTTTCGGATCGGTCGTGAATGACGTGCGGGGGTGGAGAAGGATGCTTGGAATCGTTTCTGTGGGGTGGCTCTCGAGGGCGATTTCCGGGGGCGGGACTTATGATCCGGGCATGTTCCCGCAGGGCCAGAAGATCGACTACCCGTTCGGCCCGGCCGAAGCGCTGCGGCGTTGGCCGGCGGGGCGGCCGGTGGTCATGCTGCACTCGGGGCGATTAGACCGGCGGTGGTCGCGGTGGTCGCTGATCGGTGAGCCGACCGGGGCGCTGACGCACACGGCGGGGCGGAGCGGCTGGATCGGCGATCGGCCCGATGCGCTGCCGACGTGGACCGGCGACCCCTTCCGGGACCTCGAAGCGGTGCTGTCGGCCGACCCGGCGTGGTACGTCGGGCACCTGGGCTACGACCTGGCCCGGGCGGTCGAGCGGCTGCCGTCGCGGGCCGCGGACGACCACGGCTGGCCCGACCTGCAGTTCCAGCGCTGCCCGAACGTGCTGGTGTTTGACCACGCCGAAGAGAAGTGGCGGGTGTTGGGGCCGGAGCCGGAAGCGTTGCCGGACCTGTCGTCGCCGACGCCCGACAGCGACCTGGAATTCACGGCCGGCCCCGTGCGTCCCGACCGGACGCGGGCTGAGCACGAGGCGGCGGTGCGGGCGGCGTTGGATTACATCGCGGCGGGCGACGTGTTCCAGGTCAACCTCGCCCACCGCTTCCGGGCTGACTTCGACGGCTCGATCCGCGGGCTGTACCTGCGTCTGGCCGACCGTTCGCCGGCATGGTACGGGGCTTATCTCGAATTATTGTCAGACGTCGCATCCGAGACGAGACTTGTCACGGCATCGACCTCGCCCGAACTGTTCCTCGAACTCGACGGCCGCGGCGGCGTGACGACCCGCCCGATCAAGGGCACCCGCCCGGCCCACGCCGACCCCGGCGAGCTGCTCGACTCGGCCAAGGACACGGCCGAGCTCAACATGATCATCGACCTCCTGCGCAACGACCTCGGGCGGGTGTGCCGCTACGGCAGCGTCCGGGTGACGCAGCCACGTACCGTCGAGTCACACCCGACGGTGCACCACGGCGTCGCCACCGTCCACGGCACGCTGCACCGCGAGCGTTCGCTGCGCCACCTCCTGCGGGCGACGTTCCCGGGTGGTTCCATCACCGGGGCGCCCAAGGTCCGGGCGATGGAGGTGATCGACGAGTTGGAGCCGGTGCGTCGCGGCCCGTACTGCGGCGCGGTCGGGTGGCTGCGCGGGGCTTGCGTATCGGAAGGGGGGCACGCGGTCGGGACGCTGAGCGTGGCGATCCGGACGCTGCTGATCGACCGCGACGCGGGGCGGGTGGGTTTTTCGGTGGGCGGCGGCATCGTGGCCGACTCCGATCCCGCGGCCGAGTACGACGAGACGCTGGACAAGGCCGCGGCGCTGCGGGCAGCGCTGGGCGACGGGGCGGGGCATCAAATCCATGCTTAGTAGGTGACGCGCAGCGTCCCGCGGGCGGCCGGTCCCCCGGGAAGGGCGGCTTCGCCGCATCCGTTGAACGCGGGGTCAACCGCGCAGCAATAAAAAAGCCCCGCTCACGAAACGTGAACGGGGCGGACTAACGGGTCGACGTGGTCCGCAGAGGGCGGACGGATTTTTACTTGGCGTACTTGACGCTGCATCCGCTCGGCCAAGGCCAAGGACATCGACAAGGCCGACAACTACATCGTCAACACCCTCGAAGCCCTGGCCAAC
>JBCBSA010000389.1:0-2718 GCA_039819425.1 Planctomycetota bacterium | reverse complement strand
TCGAGGTCTTCGGGACGGAGTGTGCCCCGCGGCGCTTCGGGAAGCGTCGCGATGAGGTGTTCACAGTTGGTCGTAATCCAAAGGCCCGGCCCGCCTTCGCCGGTCTTGGCGCTGTGAAGCATGTTGTTGATGAGCGCCCAAGAACCGACGCGGTCCTTCTTCGTCGGCTTGCGGCAGTGAATCCCGTTGTCACGCATGAGGCCGACCACCGTGTCGCTCTGAAGCCCACGTGCGTCGTCCATGACCATCTGCGGGTTCTTTACGCCGTTACGCGCGGCCATTTCTTTGACCATCTCAGCGAAGGTCTGCGGCGGGTAGCCCAGCCCGACGGACAGGTCGCGCGGGTCGGCGGTGTCCGTCTCGTCGATCGCGATGACGTCGCCCGTGCGGTAGTGCCCGAAGGGTTCTTTGATGTACGCGAGCAGGATCGCCGTTGACGGGCTGGCGGTGCCCCAGTCGCCACCGATTAGGTACCGGGCGCTAGGTATGTAGGGGAGCGGCCGGATGATGTGATGCTCGGGGGAGAAGCTGAACATGCAGCCCCCTAGGACGTTCCAATCGCCCGCGATCCATGCTTCGGCCAAGGCGTGATCCTGTCCGCACGCCTGCTTCAGCTTGCGTAGGTACTGGTCTTGGTCGATGTGCGGGTTCTGCGTCAGGTTGGACGTGGTCCAGACCCACAGGTCGCCCGTCGCGTCCTCGAAGGGGTGCCACGGCGGGGCCTTGCTGATGTAGTTCTTGAACAGCGTCGTGTGACTACGCCCGTGAGGGTTGGCCGAGATATGGACCGCGGGCCGCTTGCCCACGGTGACGCGGAGGTTAGACAGCAGTCGCATCATGAACGCGAAAGCCGACGGGCTGTAGTTGCCGGCTTCATCTGCGAACAAGCCGGTGTAGGTGCGGCCTTGGTGCTTGGCGTAGCTGTTGTCGTCCGAGATGTTGGTGAAGTTGATGACGCCGCCGTTCGGCAGATAGATGGCATTCTCGGCCTTGTTCTGCGTCGCGCTGCCGAAGACCGCCTGCACTAGTTCGTAGACTTCCATCCTGATTTCGAGCAAGCCACCGTGCGACTCGCGGGTGACGAGCGGCCGTGCCTTCGACCCGAACTCGATGCAATGAGCGATCAGGTGGAGGATGAGCGCAATCGTCTTGCCTGATCCACGGCCGCCGGCCGACAGGATGTTGGCGTGGCCGATGAATTGCAGGATGGCCGTCTGTAGCTGGGTGGGGTGGATTTCAGTTGCCATCGGTGGGTACCTTCTTGACGTTGACGAGCTTGTCGAAGTCTTCCTTGCTCATGGGGGCGGGGATGTTGATGTTTACTTGGGTCGCGTTGGCGGTCTGCGGGATCGCCCCTTGATCGCGCCAGCCCAGCCGGGCTTTACTTAGGTAGATCGCCGCGGTGATGCTGCCTTCGCGGGCGTGGGTCAGCAGGATGTCGGTTAGCTCGTCGGCCAGCCGGCCCCGGCCCGTGTCAAGGGCCAGCAGCACCCGGTCGTCGTCCTCATCGTCGCGGAGCTTGTTGAGCGTCTCGGGGTGGATGCCCAGCGACCGTGCAATGGTGACGTTGCTCTGCCCGTTGGCGGCGAGCTTCTCGATAGCGGCGATGCCGGCGTCGGTGATGGTCACCTTGCCGCGGCCGCCGTTGCGCAGGATCAGGGGGGCGGGCTTGTCGCTCATGTGGACGGTCCTACGGTGGTGCTGCCCTTCTTCCCGTTGATGCGGCTGGTGTACACCGTGGGGCCGGGCGATCGCGCAAGGCCGCTCTGGTGTTCCTTGGTGGCCGTGGGGATGGTGGGCTGGATTGGTTTACTCGCTTGGGTCTGGTTCATGTGGGTGGGAAGGCTGCTGCGGTTGGCGGGGGTTTCGTTGGGCATGGTGGGGCTCCTATGGGGTGGGGTGGCGACGGGCATACGCAGCCCGCCGAAAGCCGCCGACGGGGCACTCTCCCGCCGACGGCCGACATGAGTTAGACCGGGGACTATTCAAAGCTGCGGGATCGGCGTTGGCGCTGCCGTGAAGGGCGATTCCTCGCCCAAATAACGCAGCGAATAACGAGCGGCCGGATTTGGGCCGGGTTTCGTGTGAAGATGGGGTTTTTGGGGCCGGGTTTTTGGCGGCGAGGGGATGGCAGACGCGACGATTCCGCCCAACAACTCCCTCCGCCACCGAAAAGACGTCACTTCGCTTCGTGGTCCACCCAACAAGTTGGGATTCAGTCGGACCAGTCGGACACGTCGGACCAAAACAGGGGTGGTCCAACCGGTCCGGGGTTTTTCCCGTTGTGGTCCCTACACACCTATATGACGTGACGTGTACCCCCTTATACGTCACTTCATTTACTGTCCAACGGCTGCAAGTAAGATTAGGTTGGACCGGTTGGACCACTCGGGGATTAGAAGGGCAAGTCATCTTGAACCTCCTCGGCCTCGGCCAAACGGATGCCTGCGTATCCCTGCACCCGGCGGCCTGCGATGCGGGGCTTGGTGGCCCGTACCCGGCCCGACGCTGCGCTAAACAATTCCCGGCTGAACAAGTCCTTCGATCCGTTCCACGGGACTTCTTCTTGGGCGACCCACTCCTTCATCGCGATGAACAAGTCGTCCTTCGCCACGGTCGCTTCGGGGTCGTACGTGCAACAGTCCTCGATAAACGCCCGGATCGGCGACCCGAGTCGGTCAATCTGCCGCTTCGCCTCGCTGCTACTGGCGGGCTCTA
>JBCBSA010000388.1:0-2723 GCA_039819425.1 Planctomycetota bacterium | reverse complement strand
AACGACGCGTTCCGCCATGCCGTCACCGAAGCGCATAGCCCCGCCGACGCGGTCGAGCCGTACTGGTGGCCGCGCGGCTTCCGGGGCAGGGATCGGCTCAACCCCCTGCTCTACGCTGACGTGAAGACGAACCTGCCCGACTACCTCGTGACGATCGAGGAGCGGATGACGATGTCGGCCAGCCTCGAGGCGCGTAACCCGATGCTCGACCACCGCGTCGTCAACTTCCTGATGTCGCTGCCCGCGGCGTTGAAGCTGCGCGACGGACAGAACAAGTGGCCGCTGTGGAAGCTGTGCGAGCGCTACCTGCCGCGGGAGGTGTACGACCGGCCGAAGCGCGGCTTCACGCCGCCGTTGGGGATGTGGCTGACGCAGAACGCCGACCGGTTGGCCGCGCACTTCGCAAGGCACGCAGTGACCCTCGATCGCGTTTTTTCCTTGTCTTGGAAAGGTTTTCTAACCACCGGGCGGTACGACGCGGCGTCGACGATGCCGGTGTATTACAGCCTGGTGCTGACGAAGTGGGCCGAGCGTTACGCCGAGTACATCGGTGATTGGCCGGCGGCAGAGAGCTCGGTTTCGACACGTCGGCACGCCACCTTCCGGGGTCGGACGCCGGCGGCGGTGGGCGAAGCGCGGTGGTTCGCCCAGGCGCTGGGCAACTTCGCCGAAGGCGCATCGGTGCGGGTTGTTGGGGAGGACGAGGTGTTTTTCTCGCGGCTGGCCGAGCGGTTGGGATATGTCGTAACGGACGACGCCGCGGCGGTGTGTCAGGTGGTCGTCGGCGCTGCCGCGGTACGGGACACGGCGTGGGACAACTTCCCGGGGGGGGAGGTGGTGTTGTTCGTGCCGTTTGCGGCGAGCGAACAAGCGGGGGTGCAGGCGTTGATGTCGTCGCTGCCCGCGGGGGTCACGGTGCGAGGCGGGCAGGGGGTGCAGGTGGACCGGGACCGCGGCGTGATGATCGCGCGGGTGGCGGTGAGCACAGAACTGGCGACACGACAGGTGGCGTGATTCAGCCCGCGGTCTTTTCGGCGACGACGACGAGGTCGCGGTAGACGCCGGTGATCTGGCCGGTGTGGGCGATACTCAGACCCGGGACGGCGGCGATCTGGCGGGCGAGCTCTTCCATGGTGTACTCGAAGCCGTGGTAGACGGCGTCGGAAGACGCGCCGAACTGCCAGCCGGGGGTGACGATCAGGGCCTTGCCGCCGGGGCGGAGGACGCGGGCGATCTCGCGGAGGATGACGAGGGGGTTCTGCAGGTGCTCGATGACGTCGAAGAGGGTGACGGCGGCGACGCTGGCGTCTTCGCGGGGGATGGCGTCGCCGCGGCCGACCTCGAAGCGGGGGCGGGGGCCGGGGTATTGCTGGTTTTCGGTCATGCGGCGGGACTGCTCGACGCCCTCGGGTTCGGGGTCGAGGCCCAGGACCTCGAGGCCCTGCTGAGCGAAGAGGTGGGAGAAGAACCCGTCGCCGCAGCCGATGTCGAGGAGCAGGCCGCCGTCCGGGCAACACTGTTTGGCGGCGCTGGCGAGGTGGTGGGCGCGCTGGCGGAAGTAGTCGGCTTTCTGATAGCTCTCCCAGACGAGGGCCCCGCGTTCTTCGTACTTCTCAAACGGCATCGCGGCGGCGAGGAAGCGGGCGTTCCACGACAGGCCGTCCTCGAAATGGTGTTCACGCACCTCGTCGAGGTCGGCCGCCCACCAGTCGAAGCCGAACCTCCCCCGGAATTTTTCCCGGTTGTCGTCGGTGGGTTCAGGCGAGAAGGGGTCGGTCACGACGACCTGCGGCACGGCGAGGACGCGGAGCCCGGCTTGGCGGACGGCGAGGCCGAGCGACAGCAGGCCGATCTCGCCCCAGCTCAGCAGCTCGTCGCCGTTGACTTCGTCGAAGACTTCTTCGTTGAGCACGGCGACGCCGGCGGCGAGGGTGTCGACCTCTTCGGGGAAGCGGTAGGCCTGGCCGAGGACGCCTCGGCCGTGGTGGTGGAAGCCCTTGGGGTGGACGACGAATTCGCCCATGGCGTGGACGTTGCCGGCGGGGTCGAGGCGTTTGGCCCCGGCCATGGCGACGCGGCCGCCCTGGCCGAGGAACGCGGCGAGCTGGTCCGGCCAGTCGTCGGCGGGCTGCACATCGACGGCGGTGCGGTGGCGGACGACGACCACGCCGCCGGCCCGCTGGGTCTCCCAACGCAGGGACGACGGGGCGACCGCCACGGGGGGGATTCCGGGGGCGTTTCCGGGGGCGGTACCGGCAAGGAGGGCGGTGTTCATCGTGGGTTTATCGGGCGGCGTCGGCGGATCACGCCACAACGCCGCCCGCCGGGGGAAGCTATTCTTGGGTTCGAGGAGCTGTTCGATCATGGATTCAGGCACGAACGAGACGGGATCGGGGATCGGGGCGGGAGGCCCGGGGCTCGCGCCGGTGGGGTTTGCGGTGGCGGGGCTGGGGGGGTTTGCGGGGGAGATCGCGTCGATGCTGCGGGGCGGGGTGCACGAGGGCGGGGTGATGCCGGCCCCGGGCTGCCGGCTGGTATCGGTGGGGGACCCGGCGGCGGACGCGCCGGCGATGGCCGAGCGGCGGGCGGGGCTGGAGGCGGCGGGGGTGGTGGTGACGCGGGACGCGGCCGGGGCTTGGGCCCAGCCGGGGGTGGAGGGGGTGTGGCTGCCGCTGCCGATCCAGCTGCACCGGCCGTTCGCCGAGTCGGCGTTCACGGCGGGG
>JBCBSA010000387.1:0-2731 GCA_039819425.1 Planctomycetota bacterium | reverse complement strand
GACGCCGCGGCGTTACTCGACGCCCACCAAATCCTGGCCGAGTCGGCGGCGGTGATGGGCGACGAGGCGAAGCAGTCGGGATCTTTCGACCGGATGATCGAGCTGTTCGGGGTGGTGCAGGCCGAGGGCGTCGCGGAAGCGGCCGACGACCCCGAGTGGGAATACGACGGGACGTACTCGGCGTGGTTCGCGTCGGCTGCGCTGCGTGAGCAGGGCGACCTGGCGGGCATACGGCGGCTGGCCGAGACGCCGTTGGTCGACCCGATGGAGCGGGCGTCCTTGCTGGGGATCGCGGCGCAGATGGAGTCGGCCGCGGGGAATGGCGAGCGCGCCCGCGTGTGGGCGGACGAGGCGGAGCAGTCGCTGCTGGCCGCGAACGCCAAGCGGTCCCGTCGGCCCGACGCCTACTTCCCCGACGCCACCAGCGCCGTACCCGAAGTGGTGGCGGCCCGCTGGCTGGTCGACGGCCGAGCTCCCGCGCTGGCCGCGGGCGAAACCTGGGCCGCCCCCTACGCCGACGAAGAGCTGGATTGGAAAGCCGCCGCCGCGGTGCACGCCGCGGCCGCGCTGCGCCGGCGCGGCGATACCGACGACGCCAAAACCGCCCTGGACACCGCGGCCGCGGCGCTGAATCGCACCCCGGACCTCCTGCTCTGGGACGCCCGCTTCGTAGCCCGCGAGATGGTCGCCCAGGGTCGAGCCGACGAGGCCGAAGCGACGCTGCACGGGTCCGACCACGAGTTGTTCAACCTCGGTTGGGCGTGGGGCTTGGCCGAGGGCGCGGTGGACGCGGCGACGGCCGAGCCGTAAGCCCGAGCCGTCCGCAGGTTCACTCTGACGGCGTGGCCGAGGGCTTGTCGACGGCCCGCCGGAGCCGGTCGTAAACCGCGATCGACACGCGTTGCTGATTGAGCGGGACGCTCTTGCGTGAGCCGTGGTAGTCGCTGCCGCCCGTCGTCAGCAAGCCGAAGCGTTCGGCGAGCTGATCGAAGCGGCGGACGTCGGCGGGCGTGTGGTCGCTGTGGCGGGTCTCGATCGCGTCGAGCCCGAGGTCGCGGAGCGTCGCGACGGCCCGCTCGAGCGCCGCGTCGTCGGCGAGCTTCAGCTGCACCGGGTGCGCCATCGACACCAAGCCGCCGGCGGCGTGCAGCGTCTGGATCGCCTCGGCGGCCGAGAGCCGGTCTCGGCGGACGTGCGCCGCGCCGCCCGCGCCAAGATAGCGGGAGAACGCCTCGTGGATCGACTTGACGTAGCCCTTGTCGACCAACACCTGCGCGATGTGCGGCCGACCGACCACGGGGTCGCGCCCCGGCGACAGGCTCCGCGCCAGCGAAACCACCTCGTCGTAACTAATCCGGACGCCCAGCCCGTCCAACCGTTCGACGATCTCGGGGTTGCGCCGCTCCCGGGCCCGGTGGATACGGGCGGTCAGCTCGGCGAGGCCGGGCGAATCCGCGTCGATGAAATACCCCAACAAGTGCAGCGTGCCGCGTGAGACGCCGGTGCCGGCGAGGTCCGGGTCGGCCGACAGCTCGATGCCGGGGACGAAACCGATTTTTTCGCGCCGCGCCGCGGCCGCCGCCTCGGCCAGCCCGGCCGTCGTGTCGTGGTCCGTCAGGGCGAAGGCGTCCAGCCCCGCCGCCCGGCACAGCTTCGCCAGGTCGCCGGGCCCGTCCGTGCCGTCCGACGCGGTCGAGTGAAGATGAAGGTCGCAGAAGCCAGCCATCGCGGCATCGTACCGAAGCGCCACCGGCCCAAAGCCTCAGCGCGAGCCCGTCTCGTCGCTCTCCGACACCCCGTACCGCTCTTTCGCTTCAGGCGTCGGCTCGGGCAGCTGCACGCCGACCGGCGGCTTGTCGTCGATGATCTCGACGACCTGCACCCCGAAGTCGCTGTACGTCGCCACATCCAGAAACACCAATTCCCACTCGACCCCCGCCTCGGTGAACGCCCGCTCCGCCCGCGCCCGCACCGTCGCCTTGCCCGTCGGCCCGACCAGACGCAGCACCACCTCGGCCTCGTCCTTCGCCTCGTCGATGAACCCCGCCGCCCGCCAGCTCGGCTCGATCGGTTGGCCCAGGTGCGACCGCACCGCGTGGTGCGAAGACGCCGCCTCCAACGCCAAACGATAGGGCTCGGTCTCTTTCACCTTGTTCACCGTCGCGACGTACACCGCCGTGAACACCACGCCGCCGAACAACAGAAAACCCAGAAACGTCAGCCCCAACGCCCGCATCGGGTGCTCGACGTACCACGGCTTCACCAACGGGGGGGGAGGTTCGTTCAAGATCAATCAAGCCTTGCCGGATGCGGCCGTAAGAACCAAATCGTGCAGCCCGACCGGCTCCGGCCGGCTCTCGGCGCAAATAGTAGGTTTCCCTAGGCCTGCATACATTTTTTCATTGTCCACGATACGGCCGTTGACATTTTACGCCCGAGCCTTACGTTGGCCGAAGAGAGGTCCACTTGACAATCATTTCCTAAGCGATCGAACAGGAGAGACTGGGTGGTTAATTCTTCGAGATCCGTGCCGGTGGTGGTGTGTCTGCTGTGTGTGTTCGCCGCGGCCCCGGCGTGGGCTTCTCCCGAGTCCGGCCACTTCTGCCGGACCTGCGGCTCGCACCACGCGTGGTCGCTCATCCCCCATTTCGACGCGCTGTAGCCAAGCCGCCCGGCCCGCCCGCGCAGCCCAAACGTCCCGCCGATATTGACGATCTTGCCGTACTGCCGC
>JBCBSA010000386.1:0-2788 GCA_039819425.1 Planctomycetota bacterium | reverse complement strand
GTTGGTGGGTCAGGGGCCGGTTCGTTCGGCAACACGCGAGTGTTCTTAGACTACAACCTGGCGGCTGATGCCGACGTTCAAGCCGCCGGCGGTTTCGTGGTTGAATACCAGGTCAATCCCGGCAACGGCGACGACGCTAACGGCGAGTCGGGGACCGGTCGTGAGTTCGCCGGCATCATCTTGACCGACACGAACGACCTGGCGCTCATCGGTGGTGCGGGGGCGGTGAACGGCGGCAACGCCAGCAGCCGGTTTGGCCTGACACCCCGCAACAGCGGTTCGGTCGGCTACCGGCAATTCACATCGGGTGGTTTAGTCAATAATCTAGGCGGCAACCCGAATGCCGGCGGCTTCAACGAGCAGATCGTCGACCAGGTTACGTTTGACGCCTACACGGCTGGCGCACCGCTCTCGGGCGGCGGCGAAACCGGTTTGCTCGACCCGTTCATCAGCGACATCTTCTACGACGTGCGTCTCGAAGTGACCGGCGACTTCTCGGCCGGCAGCGAGGTGTTGATCAACGCGTTCGTCGACGGTGTAGCGATCGATTTCGACCTTAGCACCGCGGAAGTTGACGCGTCCGTGATCGCCTGGGGTGACAACGCGATCATCGATAGCTCGGGCGGGCCTCCGGTGAATACCGGTGTGATCGTGCCGCAGTTGTATCTTGCGTTTGCGGGCTTCAATAATCCCCACTTGGTTGACAATCTCGTCGTCTCGGCCATCCCCGAGCCCGGTACGCTGGCGCTCGCGGCCCTCGGCGGCCTGGTCGTTCTGGGTCGGCGTCGGCAGGCCAGCGACCGCTAAAAACCTCCTCCCGCGAACGGCGTGGGTCAAACCACGCCATTCGCTTCGTCTCGATCGTTCTCGGTAGCTCTCGACAGTTTCAGATGTTTCTTCGTGACGTGAGTCGTAACGCTCTCCCGCTTTTTCTCTGATCCCATGGACTCCTCTCGCTATGTTTAAACCTCGCCCCCAAGCCTTCACGCTGATCGAACTGTTGGTGGTCATCTCCATCATCGCCCTGCTCATCGGTATCCTCCTGCCGGCCCTCGGCGCGGCGCGGAAGACCGCCCGCTCCACCGCTTGCCTCAGCAACACCCGGCAGATCAGCATCGCCTGGAAGACGTTCCTGACCGACATCAACTACCTCCAAGACACGGAATACCGGGACAAAGTCGGCTTCGTGTTCCCGATGGACGCGCTGACCGCCTTC
This sequence comes from Planctomycetota bacterium, assembly GCA_039819425.1. Lineage (GTDB taxonomy): Bacteria > Planctomycetota > Phycisphaerae > Phycisphaerales > Phycisphaeraceae > Algisphaera. The sequence continues at coordinate 1,572 of JBCBSA010000386.1, read as the reverse complement.
GACTACATCGACCTCGAAGAGACGCCCGGCGGCTCGGCCGGCCTGGCCTCCAACGTCGCGATCTGCCCCGAGACAAGCCGTACGATCGAAGGGCCCGCCCTCATCGCGCCGGACGGATGGTTCGGCCAGCGCAACACCGCGTACCGTAAGCCCGCGTTCGGCACCTTCCCCACCCCTCCGTGGCGACCCGACATCCTCACCAGCGGCAGCTACGGCTACAACGGGTGGGTGCTCGACCCCACCATCGGCGGGGGGTTCGGCCACAACCGCACCGCCGCCAACTACAAGGGGACCGGCACGAACCGCGACCTTATGTGGGGCACCGACGACGTTAACGCCCCACTGAGCGAGATCCCGTTCCTCGTGGACGCGGTCTGGGTCATGGCCTACCCGCGGGAGACCACCACGTTTGCGGGCGTCGACCTGCAAAACCCGTGGACCGGCGGGGCGGCCACGCAGTTCCAGATGTTCTACATGGACCGCCACAACGAAGGCGTTAACGTTGCACTCGCCGACGGAAGCAGCACCTACTCCGACCGTGATGACTTGCGTGAGTTCACGTGGCACCGCGGTTGGCAGCCCTGATTTCAGTCATACACCACGATGCCCGGTCCGCGAAAGGGCCGGGCATCATTTGCTTGACCTGAGTCGTCTCGCGATTTGAACCTCTCTTCGTCGACGCTGTACATCCCGCGTCGGACGCACCGTTGGATCACGCACCCCGTGAGGTCGTTATGTTTCGTCTGCACCGATTCGTTCTCTGGTCCGCCGCCGCCGCGATCTGCCCGCTCTCCGGGGTCGGACCCGCGGCTGCGGGATCCACGCCCGCCGACCACGCTTTGCGGGTCACTCCGCCGGTCGAGTTCGTGGCCGGCGTGGAAGACACCCAAGTCTCGCTGAACGGCGAGTGGGACTTCATCCTGGACGTGCCGCGCGGGTTCGACCCCGGACAGACCGACGGGCTGGACTGGAAGCCCGTGTCGATCCCGGGTCACTTCTCGGCGGACGGCTACGGGCGGATGCACAAAGAGTTCGGCGTGCCGGTGGCGTACCGCAAGTCGATTTCGGTTCCTGAGGCGTGGGCCGACCAGCGGGTGGCGCTGCGGTTCGATTCGGTCGAGGGGTTGACGACGGTGTTCGTTAACGGCGAGCGGATCGATCAGCGCGACACGCACTACCTGCCGTATGAGCTGGATATCACCGACCACGTCGAGCCGGGCGGCGAGGCGGAGATCGTGCTCAAGATCGCGAAGAGCTCGATCACGCAGTGGTGGCGGCCCGAGAAAGGCGGCATCCGCCGGGACGTGTGGCTGCAGGCGTTGCCGCCGGTGAACCTGGCGAGCCTGAACGTCACCACCGATTTCGACGACGCCTACGAAGACGCCGAGCTGTGGGTCCGGCTGAAGGTGGCCAACCAGAGCGGCCGGGACGCCGAGGGCCTGAGGATCGCGTTCACGCTCACCGGCCCGGAAGGCGAGACGATCGACCTGGGCGAGCACGCCGCGGCCGATCTCGGCGGCGTCGGGGCGGGGGACCTCGAGACGTTCGAGGTGTCGCTGCCGATCGAGGGCC
>JBCBSA010000385.1:0-2789 GCA_039819425.1 Planctomycetota bacterium | reverse complement strand
GAACTCGTCGGCGACACCTACGACCAGGCCTCCACCGCCGCCAAGCTCGCCTGCCACGCCGCCGTCTTCATGCCCCGCTCCACCCCGACGATGAAACGCTCCGCCGTCGCCCGCCACGGCGGCGACCGCGTCACCGTCGAACTCGTCGGCGACACCTACGACCAGGCCTCCACCGCCGCCAAGGACTTCGCCGCCGAGCACCGCCGCGCCTTCATCCACCCCTACGACGACCTGGTCACCATGGGCGGTCAGGGCACCCTCGCCGACGAGGTCGTCATGTCCGGCCGCGGCCCCTTCGACGCCGCCTACCTCCAGATCGGCGGCGGGGGCATGGCCGCCGCCGTCGCCGCCTGGCTCAAACACTTCCACCCCGACACCCGCGTCGTCGGCGTCGAAGCCCAAGGGCAGGCCTCCATGCAGGCCGCCGTCCGACACGGCTCGCCCGTCGACCTCGACGAACTCGACATCTTCTGCGACGGCACCGCCGTCCAACGCGCCGGCGACCTCACCTTCCCCCTCTGCCGCGACCTCCTCGACGAGTTCGTCACCGTGTCGAACCAGGACATCTGCAACGCCATCCGCAAGTTCTGGAACGCCCGCCGCCGCATCGTCGAGCCCGCCGGCGCCCTCGGCCTCGCCGGCCTCCTCGCCCACCAGGACCGCCTCGTCGGCAAGCGTGTCCTCGCCGTCACCTGCGGCGCCAACATGGACTTCTCCCAGCTCGCCGTCATCGCCGCCGAGGCCGGCATCGGCGGCGAGGCCCGCCGCCACCTGCGCTTCACCATCCCCGAAGACGCCGGCTCCCTCCTGTCCCTGCTCCGCCACGCCCTCGACGGCTGCAACATCGTCGAGTTCCAGTACGGCAAGGCCGACACCCGACACGCCCACCCTGTCATCGGCTTCGACTCCCCCCCGGAAGTGCTGGCGCAGGTGCAATCACGCTGCGAGCAAGCCGGCATCGGCCTGGAAGACGTCTCCCACGGCGAAGACGTCGACTTCCGTGTCGTGAATTACGACCCGTCCCTCTTCCGCCGCCCGCTCTTGCTCCGCTACGAGTTCCCCGAACGCGCCGGCGCGTTGCACGAGTTCTTGGAGGGCATCCAGGACCTCGCCAACGTCTGCTACTTCAACTACCTCTACACCGGTGAACGCGTCGGCCGCGCCCTCGTGGGCCTCGAGTTCGACACCGACGCCGCCCGCGCCGCCATGTTGAGCCGCCTCCAACAGGACCCCACCCTCCGCGGCCGGCACCGCCTGCTCTCCGCGTCCGCCGCCGACCGCGTCCTCCGCGCCGCGCCCGGCCAAGCTCCGTAGGTCAGGTCTTCGACCTGGCGCAAAGTCCAAGCCGACGCGCGTCAGGCCGAAGGCCTGGCCTACACATCACGGGTTTCCAAAGAGCGAGCCCCGGGCCGCGTCCCACGTCCCGCCGCGGCCGGCGAAACACGAAACGCACAAACGACCCGATCCCAAAGGCCCTCGGCCGACCGACGCCCGGCTCCGACCCACGGGGTTCCCGACAAGGTGGTACCCGTGGCATCGCCGCTTCCGGTGCGTTCCCATCAGCCCGGCTGATCCCGACTCACGACCCCGGGCGGGCCTTGTCCAACGTCACCCGAGGTCGGCCGGGGCCGACGGAGGCTCGGCCTCCACTACAGGGCGCGCCGCAGCCTTTGTGCGCACCATTTGGGTGTTTCCCGTTCGCCGGCCGCCGTATCCGGCGGTTTGGACACGAGATAGATTTATTGACCGGCCCCGAATTTTTGCGCGAGATCCGTGTCGCGGCGTGCGCAACAAACGTGTTTTCAGGCCCCAAGCCCGCCCCACCCCAAACCGGCTTCTCGCACACATGCTTATTCGTCGAGGCGCATCCGCCGGGTCGTGCCGTCCGGCAGCACGATCTCACGGGCGTAGACGTCCGGCCGCCGGCCGGGGAAGGCGTCGTCGTCCGCGACGCCGTGGACCGTCACCCGGTCACCGACGCGGACGGGCATGGGGTTTTGCCAGCCGATGTAGACCTCGATCGAGCCGGTCGCGTCACGCAGGACGAACTCGTCCTCGTCGCGGACCCGCTCGACCTCGCCGCGCAGGACCACCGGCTGGCCGCGGCGGACCCGATCGACGGGCGTGATCTTTACCCGCGGCGGCGGCGCAGCCTCCGCGTTGTCTCGTGCGGGTTCCGCGGGCCCCGTCTCGCCCGGTGCCCGCCCCGCGGCGGTGGGCGTCGGCTGGCCGGACCGGCCCAGGCGATCCACTTCCCCCTCAAGCGTCGCCACCCGCCGCTCGAGCGAAGCCAGCCGTTCTTGGACCCCCAACGCCGGCGGCTCGTCGGCCCGGATGTCCCGGACCCAAGCCGGCCCTAACGCCACACCCACGCCAACCGTGAGAGCAAGCAGCAAAGCCATCGGCGTGATCCGGGTCATGGGAACGCTCCCTCGTGTGGCCGGCGGTCAACAGGCGGTCGAAGAAACATACGCCCGAAACCGGCGTCGGTTCGAACCGGCGTTGGGCGTCACGTATCTCGTGGTCTACGTCGCCCCAACGAAGGCCTGTTTGTGCACGTGCCATGCGACCGGGGTGTGGCGTCCGGCCGCTGGTTACGCCCCGGCCGCCACCCCAAACTCTCGGCGCGCTTTCGGGGTCAGCAGCAGGCCGAGGGGGATGCAGACGAGGACGAGCAGCACCCCGGCGGCTGCAGAAACCACCCACAAGGGCGGGTTTTCGATGAGGGTTCCGAAGCCGACCGTCATCCCATCCGTACCCGCGATCGCCGCATAGCCGAGCATCGAGAC
>JBCBSA010000384.1:0-2790 GCA_039819425.1 Planctomycetota bacterium | reverse complement strand
CTCGAGCGGCCGGCCGGCGAGCTGTGGACCTGCCCCGACCACCCGGCGAACTACGACGCCTGGGACATCGACCGCGCGACGCTCGCCAACGGCCGCCGTGTCGAAAGCCAAGTCACCTGCCGCATCGAAGACGCCGACACGCCGATCCCGTCGGTCGTGTTCAGCCGGGCGATCGGCAAGTCCAGCCGGGCCGAGATCCGGTATCAGCTTGTCCCCGGCGAAACGGTGCTGCGGATGCAGATCGACTTGGATTGGCAAGACCCGCAGACGCTGCTCAAGTGGGCCGCGCCGACTAACTACGCCGGCCGCACCGCACGGTTCGGGGCGCCTTACGGCAGCACGCTCCGCCCCCAGCACGTCGGGCCCCTGGAAAACGACGCGATGTTTGAGGTGCCCGGCTCGCGTTGGGCCGCCGTCGCCGACGACACCGAACGCGACGGGCTCATGCTCGTCACCGAAGCGAAGTACGGCTTCGGCTGCCGCGACGGCCTGCTTCACCTCTCACTCATCCGCTCGCCGCGCTACACCGGCCACCGCGGCGAAGGCGGCGGCAACGCCTCGGCCAACGTCGCCGACCGGTGCTCGGACCTGGGCCCGCACACCGCCCGCTTCGCCGTCGGCGTGTATTCCGCCGACGCCCCGCGTGCCGAGCAACCCGCCGCCTTGGCCGACACCCTTTTCACCCCGCCCGTGCGCGTCACGGCCACCCCCGGCGACGCGGGCCTCCGGGGCCTCGAAGGCGGCGACTCGCTCGTCCCCGCCTGGGCCAAGCCCGTGTCCGACACCGAGCCCGGCGGCTGGACCCTCCGCCTCCACGAGACCCTCGGCCGACGCGGAGCCGCCCACTTAAAATTCGCGGCCGGCCACCACGCCCAACGCGTCGACCTCAAGGGCGATCCCCTCGACGCCTCCCCGTCCGAAGCCGACGGGCTCCGCGTGGACTTCGCCCCGTACCAGATCCTCAGCTACCGCATCACCCGCCGCGGCGATTGACCGACGCCTCATGCGTGGCGATGCGTCACTCGCCGAGTTCCGACAATTTCCACGTATCCCGCCACCGCACGATCGGCCGGGCGTCCTCGAACGTGATCGGCAGCCAGATATACCGGCTCTCGCCGAGGTTCGGCCGCTGCCACACGTCGAACATCGCGATGTAACCCGCCGTCCCGCCTTCGCCGTCCGACACCGGCAACACAAACGTGCTCTGCCCGCCGAACGTCAACTCCGGCCCCATCCCGTTGTGCGGGTTCGGCCCGCCGACGCATGGGTTGCCCAGCGCTTCCCACGGCCCCTGGATCCGGTCCGCGACGTACGACCGCGCCTTGTTGGGTTTCCACCCCGTCAGGCCCGACGCGATCAGGTAGTACCGGCCCTCGTGTTTGAAGATCGCCGGCGCTTCGTTTGCGCCCTCGGGCAACACGCGGTAGTACTCGCCGCTGAAGTTCAGGTAATCGTCGGTCAGGCGGGCGAAGTGCAGCGTGCGGTTTTCTTCGGCGCTGTGCACGTGCCAAGCGGTGCCGTCGTCGTCCTGAAACACCGTCATGTCGCGGGCCATCTGCCCCACCGCGAGGTCGCGAATGAGATAGCGGCCCAGACGGTTCTTCTCCTCGTCGCCTTCGACTGCGTCGATCATTCGGCCCCACTCGTGTCGGCCCCGGACGTTCGCCACCGGCCGATTCACCGGCATGATCCCCGGGTGCGGCCGAAAGGACCTCCGATACGTGAACGGCCCCGCCGGGTCGTCCGCCACCGCCACCGCCGTCCGCGCCGCCTCGTAGCTCATGCCCGCCAGTTCGAGGTGGAACCACATCACGAACTTCCCGGTATCCGCGTTGTAGATCACCTTGGGCCGTTCCATCTTGCAGCCCGGCTGCAGATCGTGCCCCACCGTCGCCTCGGCCTCGAGAACCACCCCCAGCGGCTCCCACGTCGTCAGGTCTTCCGAGCGGTAGCAGCGGACCCCCTCGACCTCGTGGTTTCGCCGCTCGCCGTACCAGTAGTACACGCCCTGGTGAAGCATCACGCCCCCGCCGTGCGCGTCGATATGCTCGCCCGCGGTGCTACGCCACTGCGCCACCCCCGGCCGAAACTCCGCGAACGCCGGCCACGAAAAAACCAGCAAGACGCCGGGCAGGGCCAAAGCCATCACCAACACGCGGACGTCCTCGATCACCGACATGACACAGACTCCAAAAACAGGATGAAAAGTAGTCGCCGCCCATATCGCCGACTTGCAGCCTCGAACGCCGGTACCGGCCGCTCATCCGTCATGGTAATCGCCGGTCATTCGGCCGACGGCTTGCGCTCGGCCGCGCGGAATTCGCTAGGCGTGATGCCGAACGCCTTGACGAACGCCGCGGTCAGATGCCGCTCGCTGATCCCGCACCGCTCGGCGATCACTCGGCGGGGCAGCTTCGTGTCCGCCAGCAGGTTCTTGGCGTGCTCCATCTGCACCCGGCGGATCTCCTCGCCCGGCGGACGCCCCAACTCATCCCGAAACAGCCGCTCGAGGTGACGCCGGCTCACGCCGACCGCCGCCGCGACCGCGCTGACCGACAACCCGTCGCACGCGTGGATCTCGATGTGGTGCAATGCCGCCGCCAGGTCCGTGTTCGAAACCGCCAGCACCGCGCTGGACTTCCGCACGACCGGCCGCACCGGCGGGTAAGGCGGCGGGATCACCGGCCGCGACGCGTCCGACGCCGACGCCTCCTGGCCACGCCGCCGGCCCATCAACGCATCCAGGTAGGCCGCCGCGTCCCGTCCCAGCCGCTGCGTTGGCATCTCGAC
>JBCBSA010000383.1:0-2816 GCA_039819425.1 Planctomycetota bacterium | reverse complement strand
CGACATACACGATCGACGATACCGCCGTCGTCGGCGGGTTCGGGATTCGGATAGGGCCGGTAGGGAAGCCAGTAAGCGTTAGGACAAACGAACGCGGCGCGATCGTGATACCGCAGGCCCGCTCGAAAAAGTCGATTGCGGCGAACCCGAGCGATTCAATCAGGTAATTGTCTACGTCATGCTCAACCCGGATATGGTGCTTGAGCTTGGCGAGGTCGAGGAATACGCCGGGGGCATTAAGCTGCTTAACCGACATGGCTACCCCCCTCGACGATCTCGACATAACCCTTTTCCGCGAACTCGTGGGCACGATCGGCGGGCAGCGTGATGCGTTCGCCCTTATTCACGGCAAAGCCCACGCCAACGATGTTGACTTGGGCGATGCACTCAAGATGAGTGGGTAGGTCAAGCATGATTTAGAAAAACCGGGGCCGCCTCGCACGAAGACGGCCCCGGCGAGAAAAACAGGCGTCATCGGACGCCCCTTACACGTTCGTTTCTGGCTTGGCCTTGCGCCGTGATCGTTTCGGCTTGTCGCCGTCCGGCGGTGCCTCGGTTGAGGCGGTGGCCAAGCCCTTACCGATCAGTTCTTTCGCCCGGTCGTCGGGCAACTCGATCGCATCCCCGGAACGATGCGAGCGAGAGCCGACGAACAGCGTTTTGGTGAGTGTGATCTTCATAGTGAAAGGCCGCGGCGGGCCGTGAAGCCCGACGCAGCGGAGGTTAGGGTCTCTTACGCGGTCGCCATGTCCACGATCTTTGCGAACGATTCGGCGTGGCGTAGGGCCACGTCCACGTCTTGGTGGACGATGACTCGGACGTTACCGGCGGTGCCGCCGGTATACGGGTCCACGAGCAAGTCGAGGCCGCCCCACATACCGATGATGACGTCCGCCCAGTTGCCGTACAGGACAGGGCTCAGGGCGGTGCCGCTACCCTTGGTGAGGTCCGACGGCAGTAGGTTCGTGGCGTAGGCTCGGTAGCCGTTGAGGGTGTTGTCGTCACGCCACAGATAGACCGGCTCGCCGGTTTCTTTAGGGGTGGTTTTCAAAACGCCGCGGCCCTTGGCGTTCGTGACATAGGCCAGGTTGCCGAGGTCGGCATCCGCGGCGGCGACAGCGGTTTCAAGTTCCACGATCTTGCCGAACGTCGGCGCGCCGCCGTTGGTGTCGATCTCGACGGTGGCCACGTCCGCGTTTTGCATCACACCGAGCGGTTCGGCCCCGGCCCCGGAACCGTTGAAAACCGCGGTATCGAGGGCGCGAGCGATGACGGCCGCGAGGTCGGCACGCACGAAAGACTCGGCATCGAAAGACGACTGCTTGATGAACTTCCGGGACATATCGGAAAACGCGCCCACGGTGTTGGGGGCGAGGCCGACTTGTCCGACCGTCTGCTCGGACTCGGCCGGGGCGTTGCCCTCATCGACCCAGTAAGCGGTCGCGCCGCCGGTCTGCTTGGGAATCGACAGATCGCCGACCAGCCCGCCCATCACGCGAGCACCGAGGGTGTTAACCAGCGTGCGGGCACGCAGCATCTCGATGAACGTTTGCGTCGTGACAGTCCCCACCGCGCCGCTGCCGCTCGTGGTGGTGAGGTCGCGGGTTTCAAGCGGAATCTCGTGTGGGACATAGATACCCTCGGGCGACTTGTTCGCGCGGCGGGCGATCTCATCGCTGAGTTCGCGTTCGAGGCCGTCGAGCGAGCGGTGTTCGACTTGCGACTTAATGACCTTGAGGATGCTGTAGCTCCGCAGGTCTTTTTCGGGCACGCCGAGCGATGCACCGTTGCCGGGGGTGTTGCCGTTCACGTCTTGCCGGCCCGGCTGCTGCGAGCGCTGCTCGGGGTCGCCTTGGCCGGCGGCGGCCTGGGCTTCGATCAGCGCGTCGTAACGCTCAATCTTGGCGGTCAGGTCAGAGCAGCGGTTCCGCAGCTCATCCCACTGTTTGTTCTCATCATCAGTAAAGGCCCGATCGTCTTCGGCCTTGGCTTTGTTGATGATGGATTCCATCTCGGCGGCCGCTTGCGATCGCTGTTCGTTGTACTTTTTGCGTTCTTCCCAAGACATGGGTTTCTCCCGGAATGTGGTTTGTGTTTCGATCGGACGGGGTAAGGCGGTCAGCAACGGCTCCGAAGCCTCACGGGGTGTTTAGTGGTGTAGTTGCAACTCGCGGAGTTGCCGGGTTCGCTCGGCCAGCGTGGGCATAGCGGCGAGGGCTTTAGCGTGGGCGAGGGTGTCGGCGGACACCGAACGCTGCATGACGTGCGTTGCGTCGAACGCAGGATTCGAGGTCAGTGTGATTTCGGGCATGATTTCTACGTCTGTAATCGTGCGGGTCAACGTGTCGTTTTCCTTTGTCCACGTCTCACCTTCCTTAGTCGGCAAATACGCAAAGGAACAATTTTTCAACTCGCCCGATCGGACAAGTTGCAAAACATCGTTGCCGACGGTCGTAGCGGCGACGGTGGCCTCGAACATCAAGCCCGCATCGGTATCGCGGAGCGTGAGCGTACCGGCCTGCGTTGAGGCGAGGTGGGCGCTGCCTTGGTGTTCGTAGAGCAATCGCACGTTTTCGCCCGAGCGAAGCCAGTTCGACAAAGCCCCCGGCGCGATGCGTTCGGTGAAGACGCCGGCGATGTCTGCTGGGCTGTCGTACACGACGGCCATACCCCGAAGACGGCGGGGGTTGTCCGTATCTTCGAGGGTACGCAGTTCAGTTAGAGCTACCGAACGTCTCTCCATGTTCGATACTAAAGCGGGGGAACTCATTTCTTCACTCCACGAATTTCAAGATTTCAGCACTTTTGAGGTTTTG
>JBCBSA010000382.1:0-2833 GCA_039819425.1 Planctomycetota bacterium | reverse complement strand
AGCGCCTGGGTGCCAAGGCCGTCCCCGTGCAGATCCCCATCGGCGCGGGCCACGAGTTCGGCGGACTCATCGACCTGATCGCCATGAAGGCCTACTACTTCACCGGCGACATGGGCTCGGTCATCGAAGAAAAAGAGATCCCCGATGAGCTCAAAGAACTCGCCGAGCAGAAGCGTGAAGAGATGATCGAGGGCGCCGCCGACGTCGACGACGAACTGGCCGAGGCCTACCTCGGCGGCGAAGACGTCATCAACCAGCAGATCGCCGCCGCCCTCCGCAAAGGCACGCTCTCCAAAGAAATCCACCCCACCTTCTGCGGCTCGGCCCTTCAGAACATCGGCGTCCAAAAGCTCCTCGACGGCGTCATCGACTACCTCCCCAACCCCACCGAGGTCCCCGAAACCGAGGGCACGGACCCCGACGACGCCGAGAAACGCCTCACCCGGCCGCACGACGAAAACGCCCCGCTCTCCGCCCTGGTCTTCAAGATCGTCAACGACACCCACGGCGACCTCACCTACGTCCGCATCTACTCCGGCAAGCTGGAAAAAGGCACCCGCGTGCTCAACTCCAACAACGGCAAGAAAGAGATCGTCTCCCGCATCTTCGAGATGCACTCCAAGGACCGCCTGGCCCGCGACGAAGCCCTCGCCGGCGAGATCGTCGCCGTCGTCGGCCTCAAGCAGTCGTTCACCGGCGAAACCCTCTCCAGCCCCGACGACGCCATCGTCCTGGACCGCATGGACTTCCCCGACCCCGTCATCTCCATGTCCATCGAGCCCGCCACCGCCGGCGACAAGGAAAAACTCTCCAACGCGCTCGGCACCATCCGCCGCGAAGACCCCTCCTTCCAGGCCAACTACGACGAAGAAACCGGCCAGACCATCATCGCCGGCATGGGCGAACTCCACCTCGACATCATCACCACCAAGCTCACCCGCGACATGAAGATCGGCGTCAACGTCGGCACCCCCCGCGTCGCCTACAAAGAATGCATCACCGGCTCCGCCGAGGCCCGCGGCATCCACAAGAAACAGACCGGCGGCCGCGGCCAGTTCGGCGACTGCACCATCAACGTCTCCCCCATCACCGAAGAAGAGGCCGCCGAGCAGGAACTCAAGTGGGAAGACGGCGTCGTCTTCGTCGACAAAGTCTCCGGCGGGGCCATCCCCCGCGAGTACATCCCCTCGGTCGGCATCGGCTGCCGCAACACCGCCAAGACCGGCGTCCTCGCCGGCTACCCGCTCTTGGGCGTCAAGGTCGAACTGCTCGACGGCAAGTACCACGACGTCGACTCGTCCCAGATCGCCTTCGAGATGGCCGGCGTATTGGCGTTCAAAGACGCCACCAAGCGGGCCGGCCTCCAACTCATGGAACCCATCATGAAGGTCGTCGTCACCACCCCCGACGAGTTCTTCGGCAACGTCACCGGCGACCTCAACCGCCGCCGGGCCATCATCGTCGGCGACGAAGAACGCGGCGTCGTCCGCATCCTCACCGCCGAGGCCCCGCTCTCCGAGATGTTCGGCTACTCCAACAGCCTCCGCGGCATGTCCCAGGGCCGGGCGTCCTACGCGATGGAGCCGCTGAAGTACGCCGCCGTCCCCGCCAACGTCGCCAAGTCCATCCTCGAAAACCAGGACGGCTGAGCCGCTCCGCGGACACCGGCGGGGAGCTAAGATACAGCGTGGTCGTTTTTCGCCCGCTGATCACCGCCCTCACCGAACTCGCCGGCGTCTTCGTCGGCGTGTTCGTGGTCGCGCTGCCGCTGACCTGCCTGATCAAGTGGACGCTGCTCGAGGTCCTGCCCTGGTCGTTCTGCCCGTTCATCGCCTTGCTCTCGGCGGTCGTCTTCTCCCTGACCTGGCTGACCTCCCGCCTCGGCGACTGGTTCCTCTACGCCTGACCCGCACCCGGGCGCGCACACGCAGGACGCCGACCGCGACTCGAAATCGGGGCCCCGCCGAAAAATCTCATCTCCCGCACGACCAACACCTTGCCGAGCGCACACCCGCGGCTTCGACACGAAATGTGCGCACAGATTCGGCGGCCCGCCCCTCTATAGCCGGACCCCGGCGGCCCGCGTGTGGTGTCAGGCAAGGACGACACGCGGGAACGACCGGGCGAACGGGGCTCTTGCGCGTGCGGACGTGGCGATGCCCGGGACACCACCTTGCCGGGGACTTCCGGGGTCGGTGCCGCAACGCGGGGGTCGAGGGTTGGACAGGCGGCCGGCGAAACCGCCGGTCCCGCGGGGCGTCGTCGGCCACGGCGGCGCGTCGCGGGCGTCCGCGGCCCGCTCTCTGGCAAGTGAACGGGTCGGCGTTCGGCGAGAACACGTTCTCGGTCGGTTTTTTCTTGACCGCCGCCCGCGGGACCCGAATAATCCTGTTGTCAAACGCGATCGGCTCGGTCATACAGCGAGGCATGCCTCGGATGCGGCGGGGCGTCGGAAAGCGTTCGGCTGATTGTGCCCCGCGAGTCGTCGCGGGGCGTGAAGAGTCCGGCGGTCCCCCCGGAATTTCCCCCCGGAAATTAGCTTGCCCGCACGGTCGTGGGTGAGACTCGGGACGGACGACGGCTGGAGCGAACCCTCCCCGAAAGGAGTGTGATCCAGTGATTGAAGACTGTACCAACGGCTCGTGTGGTTGCGACTGCAAGTGTTCCCCGGAATGCAAATGTAATTGCGGTTGCGAGGTATGCGGGCCGAAACAAAGCGGGCTGCGCTAGGCAGCTCGACGGAGACTGCCGTCGAGCGCAGTCCGAAACGACCCTTACGGCTCGTCCCGATTCACCGGGGCGGGTCTTTTTTTTAGGGCGGGGTCCGGGTGTT
>JBCBSA010000381.1:0-2841 GCA_039819425.1 Planctomycetota bacterium | reverse complement strand
GGGAGTTCCGGGGGAGGTGTCGGCGTGACGGACCCGCTGTTGCTCCCGCCCCCGGAACCGGGCCCGCCGGCTCCTCGTAGATCTGCGTCTTGGCGATCACCACCGCCCCGATCAACGCCAGCAGCAGGATCACCCCCGCCAACTCGATCGCCAGCGGGTGCCCGAGGAACAGGTCCAGCCCGATCTGCTCGACGTTGGTCAGCTCCGCCCCGCCCCCGTCCGCCTCCCGACCGGTCGGCGTACCCAGGTTGGTGGCCTCGACCCCACCATTCCGATCGGCCAACACCGTCTCGATCACGACGGCGTCCGCCCGCGCCTGGGCCCCACTTCCGGGGGTCATCGGCTCGAACATCACGCCCAGCAGCACCGCCAGCAATAAAAACCCCGCCGCCGACGCCCACAGCGGCTCCTGGGCGAACCGCTCGTATTCCGGGCCGTCGTCCGGATCGCCGTCGTTCCTGGGCGGCGTCGCCAGCATGATGACGAACATGTACGTCACCAGGATCGCCCCGCCGTAGATGATCAGCATCGCGAACGCCATGAACTCCGCCGACAGCGTCAGCAGCAGACCCGCCGACGAGATCACCACCATCACGAACCACAGCGCCGCGTAAACCGGCCGATGGTGCGTGATCACCCGCACCGCCGCACACACCGCGATCGAACTGAACACGTAATAAAACAGCGTCTCCCCGTCCGCGAACCCCGTATCCAACAACGGCCGACCATCTCCCCCGTCCAATAACGTCAACGGCATCAAAACCAGCCACAGCAGCCCCAGCGTCCCCGCCCCGATCACCCCGCCGAGTACCCGCAGGTCCCGCCCCGGCTTGGGCATCAGCAGGTACAGCGCGACCGCGCCGAACACGGCCGCAAGATAGAGCGCTAGCTGTGGGGACATACGTCGGCAGCATAAAACCGCCCCCCCCTCCATGCAAACCCCGGCGTCGCGAAGGCTTTGCACACCCCGCTCGGTGGAAGTCGATCCGCCCCGTTAGCCCCGGGCTCTGCCCCGGGGGTCCGGCAGACTCGCCCCCGGGCAGAGCCCGGGGCTAACGGATCGACACCGACCTCGCCCTCACCCCGTCCTCGACCCGCCGCTTCCGCATCGGCTGAATCATCAAGCCCAGCAGCCCCCGCCACGCCGCGTCCGGCAGCACCCGGTGCAACAAAAGATAAGGCCCCGGCTTCCCCGCGTACCGCAGCCGACCCGAACGCGACGCCGCCGCCCGCTCGATCACCCGCGCCACCGGCTCGGGCCCCGGCAGCCGCGCCCCGACCTTCTCCAGAAACGCCCGGTACCGCTCGACCTGATCCGCATATTCCGGGTGCTCGGCCCACGCCAAGCTCCTCCCGCCGAAGTCCGTCCGGATCCCGCCCGGCTCGACCACCTTCACCCGCACCCCGTGTGACCGAAGCTCAAACCGCAAACTCTCGCTCAGCCCCTCGACCGCGAACTTCGTCGCCTGGTAGCAACTCATCAACGGCGACGCCGCCCGCCCGCCGATGCTCGAGACGTTCACCACCACCCCCCGCGACGCCCGCAGGTGCGGCAGGCAAGCCCGCGTCACCGCGATCAGCCCGATCAGGTTCACCTCCACCTGCCGGCGGACCTGCTCGTCCGACGCCCCCTCCAACGGCCCCGCCAGCCCGTAGCCCGCGTTGTTCACCACCGCGTCCAGCCGCCCGAACCGCGACACCGCGGCCGACACCGCCGCCTCGATCGTCGCCGGCTCGGTCACGTCCAGCCGGGCCCGAAAAAGACGCGGGCTCTCCCCCAGGTCCACCGACTCGGGCCGACGCATCGTCGCGGCCACGGCCCAGCCCCGGGCCAGGAAACACGCGGCCGCCGCTCGGCCGATCCCGCTGCTGGCTCCCGTGACGAGGACGACTTTCGGTACGGTATCGGGCATGGAATAGGCTCCTTTGCAACCGGCGGACGCGAGGCACGCGGACGGCCCCCGGACGCCCCGCGGGCCAGTGATTAGAATACATAATAGTTTTATATTGAATAATTCAAAAAATCAACAAAATGACCCCGGCCCCGCGTGGTCGCTGCTGCTCACGGCCGGCGGCGCGATCCAGGCCGCGCTCGCCGAAGCCGAGCCCGCCATGGCCGACGCCGGACTCGCCGACGCCAAGGCGTTCTTCCTGCTCAGCTCGGTCCCCGACCACCCGCACCCCGCCGCCCTGGCCGGGGCGTTGATGCTGCCCCGGCCCACGGTCAGCTTCCTGATCAAACGCGCCGAGGCCGCCGGCCACCTCGAACGCCACCCCGACCCCGGCGACCTGCGTCGCTTCCGCTTGAGCCTGACCCCCGCCGGCCGCGCCGCCGTCCGCCGCGGCCGCGACGCCATCGACCGCGCCTGGTCCAAGCGCATGGCCCGCCTCACCCCCGCCGAAGCCCGCCGCTTCGCCCAGACCGTCCAAAAACTCGCCGCCCCCCCCGTAACAACCCACCCCGGAAGGCCCCCGGAATGAGCCGGGTGCCGTGGTCAAGCGAGCGAAACGAGTGCCGGCCACGCCCTCGGGCCTATGTCGCTGTCTCTCGTCGTGGCCGGCGCCGCGCTTGACCACGGCACCCCAAGGCCGACTTGTCCGCCCTACATCTCCGGCACCGGCTCAAGCACCGACGCCCGCAGCTTCTCGCTGCCGGCGAAGCCCGCTTCGTGCATCGACGCGGCCAGCGAGACCGACCCGCCCGCCTCCGACGACAACGCGTCCAGCTTCGCCAGGTACTGCGACACCGTCGCCACCACCGTCGCGTGGCTCCACGTCAGCGGGCTCACCGACAGCGGCGCGTTCGTCTCGGGGTGCACCTGCTCGGCCAGCACCCCCGAC
>JBCBSA010000380.1:0-2865 GCA_039819425.1 Planctomycetota bacterium | reverse complement strand
ACCGCCATGCGCGACCGCATCAACGCGATGCGCCGCGCCTTCGCCGACGGCCTCGACGCCCGCCACGTCCGCCTCGCCCCCGGCGGCAACGGCTTCGTCACCGCCCAGAACGGCATGTTCACCATGTCCGGCCTCAACCGCGCCCAGGTCGCCTCCCTCCGCGACCACCACAGCATCTACGTCGTCGGCTCGGGCCGCATCAACGTCGCCGGCATGACCCCGTTCAACCTCCCCACCCTCTGCGACGCCATCGCCCAGGTCGTCGTCGGCCACCACCCCGACCCCGAAGAGGTTCACGGCGACGGCGAAGCGATCTAAACGCATATCCCAACTCTTGCCGTTCGCCCCGGGCCCTGCCCGGGGGCCATCACGCACGCCCCCCGGCAAAGCCGGGGCTAACGGATTGAATCACCAACGGATGCGGCGAAGCCGCCCCCGGCGCCTACCCGTGTTGCATCATCGCCGCTTGCTCCCGGGTCGCCCCGGTCGGCGGCGCCGGCACGCGGAAATCGCACGCCGGCCGCGGCTTCTCCAGCAGCAGGTACAACGCGTTATTGACGAACGTCGGGTGACGCGTCAACGCCATGTGGTCCGTCGCGATGAACGTCACGTTGTCCCAACGGATCGGCGTCAGCAGCCGAGGGTACCACTCCCCCCCCACGCGCTCGTCCATCAGCGCCGAGCTGCGCAGCACCGTCCCGTCGCCCGCCGCGGTCGCGGTGACCCGGAACGGCTCGTCCCGCCGGCCCACCTTCGCCTGCGCCGCCGTCGCCACCCCGTCCCCCGCGAACAGCTGCAGCACCACGTTCGGCGGCGAGTCGGCCGGCGTGTCGATCGACCGGTGGAAACGCTCGGCCTCCTTCAGGCACTTGGCCAGGTGCTCGAGCGCCGCCTGCCGCCGCGCCCCGGCGCTCTCGACCCCCGGCAGCAGGTGACGCAGCATCCCGTCCGCGTCCGGGGCGGCCAGGCCCCACTCCCGTTCGATCCATCGCTCGACCGACATCAGGTCCCCGATCGGCTCGCCCGTGTCCGCGTCCAGGACCGCCTTGTGCCGCGCCCGCGGCAGCAGCTGGTACACGCTCGGCATCGTCCCCAGGATCGCCGGGTGGTACGCCGGCATCAGCGGGTTCGCCTTCAGCCCGTGGATCAGCTTCTGCAACGCGTTGAGCGAACCCGCGCTCGGCGAGCCCACGATCATCACGTGCTCCACGTTCGCCGCCCCCGCCCAGTCGATCTCCGGCTCGCCGCCGTCCGGCGGCAGCCGACGCTTGCCGTAACGCAGGTAGTACCGCAGGAGCAACCCCCCCATCGAGTGCGCCACCACGTCCACCTTCAGCGACTCCGGGCAGCTCGACTCCCGACGGGCAAAACGCAGCACCGCCTCCACAAACTCGCCGAACAGGATCGCGTTCTCCGGCAGGCTCCGACGCCAGTCGTAATCGAACTCGAAACACTTGCTCAGGACGTCGTGGCCGTAGTCCAGGAACTTGCGGTGCGCCCGCTTGCCCGGGTCCAGCAGGTAGCCGCCGACCCCCAGCGTCCGCATGATGTTCTCGTAGGCCTGCACCTGCAGCGACAGCCCGAACCGGCTCGCCCGCAGGTGCGACACGCTGCCGTCGGGACGCACGCCGTCGTCCAGCTCACGCAGCGGCGCGTCCGACTCGTCCGGGTCGGCCATCCCGTGCGCGATCAGCCGGGCCTGCTCCGGGTCGTCCTGGTCGGCGAACCCCTCCCGCCCCCGGCCGCCCCAGATCACCCGGTCCGTCTCCGAGTCCACCAGCCGGCTGCCGAGGATCCCGGGGATCACGATCACCGGGTTCCGCGTCTTGGCCCCCTGCAACGCCGACCGCCCGTAGAGCACCCGCATGTCCGGCGTCACCGCCGAGTTCAACATCGAAGCCAACCGCCGCGAACTCGAGGCGTACGCTTTCTTAATCCGTTTCATGGCCATGCCCAATTTTACGCACCCAAACCCGCTCGCAACCCCTACAAAAGCCCGTAAAACCCCGGAACCCCCTCTCACGCCCCCCAACGACGCCGCGGGGGTCGCCTTCTGTTAAATTGCGTCGTTCCCCGCCCCGCGGCCCGCGGCGAACACCCGACCCATGCAGCACGACAACATCCCCGGCATCCTCGACGAGCTCACGACCCGCGTCGACGCGATGAAGGACTCGATGCGCCTCAACGAAAAGTCCGCCCGTCAGGCCGAGCTCGAAGCCCGGATGAACGCCCCCGACTTCTGGGATAACCAAGACGCCGCCAACGAGGTCATCGACGAGCTCAAGGCCATCAAAGCCCTGATCGACCCCGTCCGCTCCGCCGCCCAGTCGGTCGAGGACGCGGCGTTGTTGTGGGAGATGGCCGCCGAGGCCGACGACGACGAGAGCAAGGCCGAGGTCGACGCCCAGATCGACACCCTCCGCGCCGAGCTCGACAAGCTCGAAACCGCCTCGCTGCTCTCGGGCAAATACGACCCCCGGAATTGTTATCTGACCATTCAAAGCGGGGCCGGCGGCACCGAGGCCGACGACTGGGCCGAGATGCTCATGCGGATGTACCTGTACCACTGCGAACGCCAGGGCTGGGACGTCAGCGAGGTCAGCAAGACCCACGGCACCGAGGCCGGCATCAAGGAAGTCACCCTCTTCATCAAGGGCCCGATGGCCTACGGCTACCTCTCCGCCGAGGCCGGCACCCACCGCCTGGCCCGCGTCTCGCCCTTCAACGCCGAGGGCAAACGCCAGACCTCCTTCGCCGCCGTCGAGGTCACCCCCGAGTTCCCCGACACCGGCAAGGTCGAGCTCGACGAAACCAAGCTCGACATGACCCAGTTCGCCCGCTCCTCGGGCCCCGGCGGCCAGAACG
>JBCBSA010000379.1:0-2877 GCA_039819425.1 Planctomycetota bacterium | reverse complement strand
GTCGGCGTCACGGGAGAACGCCAGGTCAAGGCGGTCGAGCGTGCCGTCGGCGTGCCAGGATTCCATCTCGGCCTGATAGAGGAAGTCGCTGCCGCGGCGCTGCTCGCCGAAGAACAGCCACGTCCGGCCGGATGCGTTCTGTGCGGCGCGGTGCTGTAGGAACCCGCGGAACGGCGCGACACCCGTGCCCGGGCCGATAAGGATCAGGTCGGCCGACGGGTCGTCGGGCAGGTGGAACGACGGGTTGTTCCGCACGAACACCGGCACCGCCTGCCCCTTGGCCACGCGGTCGGCCAGGAACGTCGAGGCCACCCCGCGGTAGCTGCGTCGGCCACGCTCGTACCGCACCGTGGCGACGGTCAGGTGCGCGTGGTGCGGGTGCGCCAGCGGGCTCGACGCGATCGAGTACAGCCGCGGCTGCAGCTTCTCGCACCAGCCCACGAAATCGTCCGGCCCGGGTGCTTGCCCGTTGGGTGTCAACTCACGAAGCACATCCAGCACGTCACGCCCGTCGAGCCAGGTGTCCACGTCGCCGCGGCGGGCCGGCGTCCGCGCCGCGTGGGCCAGGTCGGGCAGGCCCGCCCGCTCGGCGAGCTCGGCGATCAACACGGCCGAGGGCCGACGCAGCTCGACCCCGCTCTCCAGCGTCGTCCGCAGCCGACGCCCGTCGGCGAGCTGCCGGTCGCCGTCCCAGCCCGCTTCGGCGAGCAGCGCATCGACCACGTCCGGGTCGTTGGTCGGCAGCACGCCCAGCGTGTCGCCCGGCTCGTAGGTCAGGCCCGCCGCGCCGACCGCGATCTCGTAGTGACGCGTTTCCTTCTGCGAGCCGGTCAGGCTCAGCAGTTGGTTCTCGATCACCGCCGCGGGCACCGGCCGGGCCGCCGACCGCCCGGGCTGCGTGTCGTCTTCGACCAGCGCGACCACGTCCTGCGGCCGGCCCTTGCCCAGCACCCGCTGCACGTCCTGCGCCCAACGCGCGAACGGCTCGAGGTATTCGGTGTCGGCGTCAATGCGGCTGAGCAGCCGCTGCGCGCCGCAGCGCGCGAGCGCCGCGTCCACCGTCTTGCCGCCCTGGCAGAAGTGCGGGTACGACCGGTCGCCCAGCCCGAACACGGCGAAACGCACGCCGCTGAGGTCCGGCGCGTCGTCGCCCTGCAGCGCGTCCACGAACGGCCGGGCCGACTCGGGCGGGTCGCCGTACCCGTAAGTGCTCGTGACCACGAACACCCGGCCCGCCAGCGCGTCCGGCTCCAGCTCGCCCAACGACGCGACCTGCGCCTCCGTCCCGCCGCGCCGCAGCGTCCGCGTCAGCCGGTGCGCCAGGTTCTCGGCGTTGCTGGTCTGCGACGCGAACAGCACCGTCACCGTGTCGGCGTCCATCGCCGTCCACGCCGCCTCGCCCGCCGCTTCCTCGGCGTCCGGCTCGGCCTCGCCGCCGCGCGGCATCCGCCAGGCCGGCTCGGCGTGGTCCCGCTCGACCACCTCCGCCAACGCGCTCTTGTACGTGTTCGCCAACCGGTCGGCCGGCACCAGCACGACCGGCTCGGGGCCCATCGGCACCTCGCGCGGCCGCTGGTTCTCCACCATCACCCGGTCCTCGTCCAGCACCCGGATCGCAAACTCGACCTGGCTTTCCGCCGGCGGCCCGTCGAACTTCGGCGAGATCGCCAACGACCAGAACACCACGCACCGCTCCGCGTCGATCGGGCTGGGCACGTGCAGGAGCACCCGCGAGTCGCCGTCGTGGAACGACTGCCGGATCGTCGTGAAGTTCGGCAGGTAGACTCGCTGCCGGCGGTGGTGCGACTGCTGCAGCTTGCCCGGCGGCTCGTCGGGGTTCTCGAGCACCGGGAACGGCGCGTCCATCTGGAACCCGTCGTCGAAGTGGCTGATCGTGATGTCGGTGATCTGGTCTGCCGCCGCGACGCCCAGCGTCGTCTTGTGCGCGAAGGCAAAGTGCGACATATCCAAATAGTTCTCGATCTCCCGTCGGAACCCGCAGTGGAACGCCATCGGCTCGGGCAACTGGTACACCCACTCGGCGTCCTCGAACTCTGGGATGTCGGGCAGCGGCGACAGCTCGTGCTCGTCCAGCCGGACCCACACCATGCCGTACCGCTCCTGCACCGCGAACTTGTCGAGCGACGCGTCCGGACAACTCGACGGATCGATCAACGACGGGATCTTCGCGCACTTGCCATCGGCCCCGAACTCCCAGCCGTGGTACGGGCAGCGCAGGTGCCCGTCGTGCACGTCGCCGATGCCGAACTTCGCCCCGCGGTGCGGGCACTGGTCCCGCGCCGCCAGCAACCCCTCGGGAAGCCGCACGACCACCAGCGATTACCCCATCAGCGTCCGGCTCACGATCCGGCCATCGTCCAAATCCCGCGACAGACACACCGGCTGCCACGTCTTGCGCAGCGTGGCGAAGGCGTCTTCGTCGGTCTGGTAAGTCCCGCCCCGGCGTCCGCTCGGGGGAGCGTCGGTCTTGTTTGGTGAATTCGGTTCTATTACGGGGAGGGGAGTGGTGTTCATGGGTGATCCTAGAAATGCTCGATGTCCGAAACCAGACACGTAAGCGAGTACTTTCGCCGTAAAGGACCGATCCGTCTTGGTGGATTACGTACAATTAGTGGATTCGGCAATCGTATCCATTCTCCGGAGCCCCGTATGCACCCCCAGAACCAGCCGCTTGCGCTGACCATGCCGCGTTTCGGCGTCTCGTCGCTGGTGAGTCGGCACGGCGAAAGCTTCCGGATGAGCGTCTCGCGTCACCCGTACCACAAGCTGGTGTTCGTCAGCCGCGGCCGGGGCTCCGGAGAATGGATACGATTGCCGAATCCACTAATTGTACGTAATCCACCAAGACGGATCGGT
>JBCBSA010000378.1:0-2883 GCA_039819425.1 Planctomycetota bacterium | reverse complement strand
CGGCCCTCGGCGACCGGGGTGAAGCCGGCCAAGGCCCTCAGCAAGGTTGATTTGCCCGCTCCGTTAGGCCCTCGCACCAAAACCGCGTCGCCCGGTTCGACCGACGCCCCGTCCACCGCCGTCTCCGCCAACTCCACCGCCGGGTCGTACGCCGCGATCACCGTCGGCAACACCGCCAGCCCCGCCACCACCCCCGCCGACCGCGCCACGATCTTCGCCACACACCGCTCGTCGCCATCGACGAACAGCGACGACGTCGCGTCCCGCCCCTCGGGCCCGAGGTCTTCACGCCGGGCCGCCGCGACCAGCGCCGCCAGGTCCGCGTCCGAAATGAACTCACGCAAGGCCGGCATCAAGACTCACCACAACCCAAACACGCTAACCCTTCCGCCGAAACCGCACACGATACCGCCGCCCGCCCAACGCCACCAAGCGCACCAAGTCCCCCGCCCGCAGCCCGTTCGCCTCGAAGTACGCCCCCCATCCGCGCCACCGCAGCATCGGCCCGCCGTCCACAAACCCCGTCTCCACCTCGGCCCCGTCCGGCAACTCCAGCGTCAACGCCGCCCCCCGCATCGCCGCCGACGCCGTCGGCACCGACACGTACCGGTTCCGCACCGCCCCCCGCGTCAGCGGCACGTCCATCACCGGGTCCGCCGTGTCGTCCAGCACGTACCACGCCCGCATGTGCCGCGGCGCAAACCTCGGCCCCACGTCCGTCGGCTCCACGCCCATCAACCGAACCATCGTGGCGAAAGGGCGGTCCCGCCGCTCGTCCCAGTACGCCCTGGGCCCGCACACCGCCGGGTTCCACCGCTCCCGCAGCGCGTCGACCTGCTCCGGCGTCTGGTCCGCGTAGTCGTGCACCGACGCCGCCGTCGCCCGCGCCACGAACGGTCCGCCCGACACCTTGACGTACAGCCGGTCCCCCACGTTCACCACCCCGAACGGCGGGCAACGCACCTTCATCAGCCGGCTCTCCACCGTCTTCCGACCCGACAGCACCATCGCCGCGTACTCCCGCCGCAGGATCGCCACGTGCACCGCCATCGTCAGCCCAGCCCCTTCACGAGCAGCCACACCCCCGCCCCCCCCGCCCCCG
This sequence comes from Planctomycetota bacterium, assembly GCA_039819425.1. Taxonomy (GTDB): domain Bacteria; phylum Planctomycetota; class Phycisphaerae; order Phycisphaerales; family Phycisphaeraceae; genus Algisphaera. The sequence goes on along the minus strand of JBCBSA010000378.1, from coordinate 1,781 downwards.
CGTACATCACCAGCGTAAACGGCCGCTCCGCGATCACCCGGTTCAGCCACAATCCCAACCACGAACCCACCGGAACCAACAAGATCAACACCGCCGACGCCCGCAGCGTCTCCCACGTAATCAGCCCGAACCCCACATACGTCGGCAACTTCAGCAGATTCACCACGAAAAAGTACATCACCAGCGTCCCCACCACCCGCCGCTTGTCCAGCCCCTGCTCCAAAATGTAAACCGTCATCACCGGCCCCGCCGCATGCGCCAGCGTCGACACAAACCCCGCCAATCCCCCCGCCCCCACCCCCGCCCCCGGAGATTTCCCCAGCACGACGCGCGACCGCTGCGTGTCGTCTCGCTCCGAAACGCCAGCCCTCCGCATCCGAAACACCTGCAACCCCACCAGCGCCACACACACGCCGCCCACCGTCAGATTCAACAGCGTCTTCAACGATTCCTCGGCGTCGCCACCCCCGGAAGCCCCGGAAGCCCCGGAAGCCCGGAACCACCACAACAGCCCCGTCCCCGCCGCGATCCCCACCACCCCGCCGACCAGCGACCACCGCAGGTGAAACCCCGACCAATTCCGCCGGTGCTGCGCCACCGCCACCACGTCCGCCGCAATCAGAATGGGCAGCAACACCCCGACCGCCACCGCCGCGTCCAACGCCACCGCCACCAACGGCACCGCCAAAATCCCCACCCCGCCCCCGAACCCCGACTTCGCGATCCCCGTCACCAGCACCGCCCCCGCCATCGCCCCGAGCGCCCACCCCACCGGCGTCCCCTCCGGAATCACGTCAATCAGCGCGGCCCACATCGCCCAAGTCTAATACACATCCGAACCACCCCACCGCACACCGACCGAAAAGCCGACTCACCGGCCAAGCCTACAGATGAGGTGCCGCAAACCGTGTCGAATCCGATCAAGCCGCTTCCAACGGGCGGAAGGCCGCCGCGGCCCAGGCGCACGCCGCGGGTCTTTTTGCCGCACGATAACGGCCCGACAACAAGCACAATCCGGCCAAGGCCACGACCGCCGCGGTGCCGGGCTCGGGGACCGAAGCCGTCTCCGGGCCCAGAGACAACAAACGACCCAGGCCACCCCCATCGATCCCCGCACGCCGCGCATCCAGCAGGTATTCGCCGGCGAGAGGCGTCGTGACCTCCGACAAATCAACCTCCGCGATCAACTCCGTCTCAACCGGCAGCACCACCGCGTCGGCCGCACTCGCGTAGGCCGATAGCAGCGACGCGTCCACCCCATCAAACGAAGTGCCGTAAGCGATCAGGTCATCAATGAAGTCCTCCAGACCCACCTCAAACAGCGCATCCCAAAACAGGTTCCCTTCAACACCTGCCTCCGTCGATAAATCCTTTGCCGACAAATCCGACGTATCGACGCTTTTCTCGTCCTCCGCCACCGAGGCGGCCGCCGCCGAAAACGCCGCCGCACCGCCGCCCGCGCCCGCCCCGAAGTCCGCTTCGCTCGTGCCGAGGTAGCCCCCGAAGATATCCAAATCGGTCACGTCCACGTCCCCGTCGCCGTCGAAGTCGCCGTCTCCCCAGGTCGTGCCGCCGCCCAGCAGCCCGCCACTGAAGAGGCTCAGGTCAGAAACGTCCACGTCCCCGTCGCCGTCGATGTCTCCGAACAAGCTCACCCGGATATAGGCCCCCGCCCCAGTCAGCACGCCCGCGCCCGGCGTCGCGTCGCCGTCATACAACACCGCGAACCCCATGTCCGGCCCCGCCCCCCGGACCCCCGACACCGAATCGAACGTCCCCGT
>JBCBSA010000377.1:0-2902 GCA_039819425.1 Planctomycetota bacterium | reverse complement strand
AGGGTGAGCAGGTCGTGGACGCGGACCCACTCGATACCGGGCCGCTGCCGCGCTTCTGGACCGCCACCGGCTTCACGCCGCCGCAGCTGATCGCCGACGAACGCATGCGGGTTCAACTCGCCCACTTCGACGGCGTCGTCGGGCCCGGCATCGAGTGGGTCCGCGTCCACGACCTGCTCACCCTCGTTCGCGTCCGGGACGCCGACACCGCTACGCAGGTCTACGACTGGTCCGGCCTCGACGCCGCGCTCGACACCATGCTCGACGCCGGGCTCCGGCCGTTTTTTGAAGTCATGGGCCGGCCGGAGGGTTTCACCTTCACCGACGCCCACGACCCGGCGCAACTCGCGGCCTGGCGCCGGCTGGTCCGCGATCTGGCCCGCCACCTCATCGACCGCTACGGCCGCGAAGAGGTCCGCTCCTGGGTCTTCGAGGTCTGGAACGAGCCCGACGTCTTCCCCTGGTTCGACCACCCCTGGGCCGAGGACGACGTGGCCGGGCTGATCCGCTACTACGACGCGACCTCAGCCGGGCTGATGGACGCCGACCCTGGCCTCCGCTTCGGCGGCCCCGGCACCGCCGAGCAGCTCTCGGTCATGTTCACCGGGCTGATGCAACACCTCGACACCGGCACGAACCACCTCACCGGACAGTCCCCGCCCCGCTGCGATTTCATCTCGGTCCACGTCAAGGGCGGCTCGTATTCGAAAACGCCCGCCGATCCGTCGATGGACACCATCCTCACCAACCAGCGTGAGCTGTCCGACTACCTCGCCGAGCGCCACCCCCGACTCGCCGCCCTGCCGATGATCAACAACGAAGGCGACCCGCGGGTCGGTTGGCGCACCCGACACGCCTGGCGCGGCACGTCCTACTACGCCTCGTTTATCGCCCGCATGGTCCACCGCCACCTCGACGAGGCGGTCCGCGGCCCGCACGGCTTCGAGCTGCTGAGCCACGACTTCGGCTTCCTCGGCGACTGGAGCCAACGCTCGGTCATGGTGCCTTTCGCCCTCGCCGCCGACGGCACCCCCGCAGCCGCGGATGCGCCGGCCGACCCCGACGTGCCCCCCGGGGTCTCGATGGTCAAGAAGCCGGTGCTCGAAGTCATGACGCTGCTGTCGCTGCTCGGCGACCGCACCGTCGCCGTCGAAGGGCCGGACCCCGACGGGCCGCTACGCTGCCTCGCGTCGCGGACCCCCGCCGGCGACCTCGTGCTCCTGCTGACCCACCACGACGACGACTCCTCGACCGACGGCGTCGCGACGATCAACCTCCGCCTCGATCACGAAAACCCCGACTGGCCGCAGGTCTCGGTCCTGCGTATCGACCCGCAGCACACCGCCCCGTTCGCGGCCTGGGAAGCCGCCGGCCGGCCCGCCACGCCGAGCCCCGAACAGCTCGCCGCCCTCCGCGACGCCGCCGAACTCGTGGCTGAGCCCGCCGAACTCCGCGGCAACGCCCTGAGCCTCGACCTGCCGATGCACGGCGTGGCCCTAGTGATCCTCAGCCGCGAAGCCGCGCCGGCCGACCCGCCCCCCGCCCCCCGCAATGTGCGTGCCCGGGTTTCGCCCGGGCTGCACGGCGAAGAAGTCCTGGTCCGCTGGCAGCACGCCGGCGACCCCCGCCGCCTGCTCGGCCACCGTGTCGAAGCGCTCAGCCCCAACGGCGAGGCCCGACCGCTGCACGACGCCCCGATCGTCTCGACCACGCTGATCCGCCCCCTCCCCCCCGACACCGCCGCGGTCCGCGTCACGCCGATCGATTGGCACCGCCAGCCGGGCCCGGGCGTCACCGTGCCGGTCGTTCGCCCGGTGCGCTGACCGGTCGGAGCCTGCGAAACGGCACGGATCGATGCAATTAGCCCCAGGCCGATGGCCCGCAGCCGAACCCCAGGATTCGTCCGGGACAATGTGCAAAATATGGTGGGGTGGCGACGAAACGAAAACGCCGCGGATACCACCGACTTGATCGCAACGCTGCGGACCGAGTGTTACTCCGACTCGTCGCTTTCTTCGTCCGCTTCGGGCGGGGCTTCGCCGACGGGGGTGACGCCCTTCTTTTTCAGGGACGAGTTTTTTGATCCCGACGCACAGTTCGATGCCCATCACTTCCATGAGGAAGTGGCGGATGCTGCTGTAGGAGAGGTGGCAGGCCCCTTTGAGGTACGCAATCAGGCCGATCGTTCCGGGGGAGAGCAGCTCGCCGCGGCGTACCCCCTCGGGCAGCGGGGCCACAGCGATTCGACTGGTAGAGATATAGCGATACCGACGTACTCGGTACTCGACGATCTTCAAGCGACGGTTGGCCCACTCGATCTGCTGGACCACCCGCCATGCTTCTTCGTCGGGGTCATCTTCGGCAATCGGCTCCAAGCCGTCTTCATCGTCGGCCGTATAAGACCAGCACCGATCGATTTCATCGGGCTTGAAGAACTGGCGTTCGTGCTTGGGGTGGCCCGGCTGACCGCCGGGCTTGAGCTTCTTATTCGATCCACCACCACTGGCACCATCCTTGTGAGGCTTGGTGATATCGCTCGACGGCGGCTTCGAAGACGTCGACGAATCACGCTGCATCTTGGCGATCCGGAGTTCCAATGCTTCAATCTTCGCCAACAGCGGAGCGTTCGCCGCCGCGACGACTACCTCGACCTCGGCTTGGGTATACAGCTTGGAACCGGCGTCCTTGCCCATCTCAAGAAGGTACACCCGTCACGCCGACAGCGCAAGCCTGTAAACAGTTATATTTCTGATTTTCCGAGAATTTTGATCCAGAACGGCTTCTTCGACTCCATATGATGTACACCTCTTAACACTGTGCCGAAGTGATGCCTGCCTTCTGAGTCGAGTCAAGTTTTGGAACGGGACGACAAGTTCAGCCCGAGAAGTTTGCCAACGACATA
>JBCBSA010000376.1:0-2906 GCA_039819425.1 Planctomycetota bacterium | reverse complement strand
CGGTCGGTGACCCAGTAGATCACCGGCGTGTCGGTCTGAACATCAGGAAAGCTGAGTCGGAGGCCCACACTCGCGAACACCAACACCAGCAGCGACGAGACGAAAACGTACTTCATGGGTCGGGACGGTCGGTCATCGGATTTCTCGGAACGACACGGCGGCGGACGATGCCTCGGTCGTGCGGCGGGTTTCTCGGCCCCGACCACGGCGCCCGACGCCAAAACGGGTCAACGCTTGAACCGCACCAAGGGGTAAAGCTGCGGGCGGACGCCGTCGGCCACGCCGGAGCTGGACATGATGAAGCCTTCACGCTGCTCGAAGTCGTCGGTGGGGATGTCCAGGTCGTTGACCGCCAGCGAGACGCCGAAGCCCTCGGCGAAGAGCTGGTTCCGGGTTAGGCCGAGCTTCTTGAAGGGTACGACGATTTCGTAATCCATGCCGCGGTCGCTGGGCTGGACGTGGTGCTCCATGTAGCGTTCGATGTTCTCCACGCCGTCGGGTCGACCCCAATTGAGGACCCGGGTTCGGCCGTCGTTGGTGCGGCCGGCCCCGATGACGAAGGGCTTCAGGTCGCCGAGGCCCGCGACACCGATCTGGATGCTGTCGCCCTTCCACGCGTCGTAGCCGTGGTAGGGTTGCAGGTGCGTATCGTCGGTGACGCGGACGCGGAATCGGATGTTCTCGCCGACGCGGTCGATCCAGAACTCGGCGCTCAGGTCGTCCGGGCCCTTCCATTGAAGTTGGTCCGAGTTGAGCATGAACGAGAAGCGGTTTTTGACCTGTTCGTTGCGGTCGAGCACGAAGTCGGCGGGCCGGTTGTACCGGGTGCCCTCGATGACGCGGGCGGCGACGAACGGCGTCACGAGTTGGCCGGACCAGCCGGTGTCTCCGAGACGGTACGAGATCGCGTATTCCGCGGTGTTGAACGTGTCGTTGTTCTTCTTATCGATTGGTTTGAGCTCTTCGGCGGTGTGGCCTGCGAAAGACAGCGGCACGCTCGCATGACCACGCGCGGACAGGGTCAACTCGTGATCGGCCGTGGTGCCGTTGGGAGCGAACGTCCGGACGGAGACCGCCTGCGGCGTATCCCGCGGGTTGGTCACCCGGATCGCGAGTTGGCTGCCGTCGAGGTCGTCGGGGTCCACGATGATCGAGCCGGTGAACGAGATCATGGCGTCTTCCAGCGTGGGCGGGCTCGGGGCGTGGCGGATCACCATCCAACCGGGCGTCTTGTTCACCGACAACGGCACGACGTTGCCCTCGGCTACGACATCGCGTCGCGTGCCCACGAGGTTGTAAGTCGTGGCTTGGCTGCCCTCGGGGATTCGCAAGCCGAAGACCTCGTCGGCGGTCTTCTGCCCGTGCCGCCACGTCGACAAAATCCATTCGTGGCCGTCTTGCCCCGCCTCACCACGCTCGAAGAGATAGATGTACTGGTCTTCGACGGTCTCGAACCGTTCGACGAAACGGGCGCCGCGGATACGACTGGTCAGCGTGTTGTACGCTGGGACCACCGCCTTCGGCTCCCAGTTTTCGGTCCACATGCCCCAACGGTTGTAGTCATCGCGATCGATCCAGCCGATGTCATCGATTTCGAACCACAAGTGCCCCGCCACGCCGTTTGCCCAGAGATAGACCGCGGTTCGCACGAGGTGGCCAGCGACGTGCTTCTCCATCGCCGCGGTCGGAAAGATATGCGAGGTCGAGGTTTCGTTAAAGTACAGCGGGCGATCGGTGATGCCGTTCTTCTCGCGCATCTCTTTGATCGCGGCGACTTCCTTGCGGATATGGTTGAAGTGGCCGTGGGCATGATTGATGTGCACGTCGAAATAATCTCGGCCGTGTTCGAGTACATATTTGTGCAGATCCATCGGGTCGTGGGTGTTGGCGAAACCGCCGGTATTGATCTGAATCTCGGGGTTCACCCGCTTTATTTCTTCGTTAACGATGCGGAGAATTTCGATGTACCGCTCGTTGTCGTACCATTCACGGCGAGCTTTATTCACACCCATCCAGCCGGGCTCGTTCCAGGGCTCGACCCAAGTGACTCGGCTGGCATACCGCTCAGCCCACTGGCGTACTTTTTGACGATACGCTTCCAGGTCCAGCGGATACGTGAAAATCCATGTACCCCAATCCTCGTGAAAGCCGGTCGGCTTAGCCCCGTCCGGAGCGTTGTGATAAGTGTTGTAACCGATGAGCGGGTGGATATTCAGCCCTTCGGCGAGCACCTCGTCGAAGCCGGTGTCGCGACCGGCAAAGTTCCAATCGATCTCTCCCGACTCCCGGAAGATGCCGGGGAAGGTAAAGTCAAAGCGGGCATCCATCGCCCCGATCATGGCCGCCGCCCGAGCGGCGTGACCATCGTGTACGTGATTAATGCCGAAGCGGAATTCGTAGTCGGCATCTTGGTCGGCTAGCCCGGTTGGCGTCAGCGTGGTGAACTTGCCTTCGCCTTGGGCACCAGCCTTGCCGTTACGACTGAGTTGTGCTTCAACGTAGTACATGCTCATCACGTCCCGCCACATCGACTCGGGCAGCGGAACCCGCGTCTGGCCCCGTGCAGGAACCGACACCGTCACCGACTCGGTATCAACCGCACCTTCAAAGTCAGTGGTCGTCATGACCACCACAACGTCCTCGATCTCGGTCCCAAACGGGTTGCGGACCACCCACGCCGGCGTTGCGTCGCCGGCCGGGTCCACGAGGCCGTAAGGAGCCCCCGAGTCGAACTCCAGGACGAGCTCCGCGTCCGCGATCGGCACGTCGATTTCCATGCGATCAAAACGCAGCTTCACCGGCCGGGCCGCACGATGTCGGTACGAATCGACGAGCACACGCATATCCCACAACCAGAGGTACTCGTCGACTTTCCCGTTGCGGACATCGTCGCTGCCCCAACCCGG
>JBCBSA010000375.1:0-2928 GCA_039819425.1 Planctomycetota bacterium | reverse complement strand
CGGACCGGGAACGCCCCCCCTGTTATGACAATTTTTTCGGCGTTTCAGTGCTGCCCCCCAATGTGCCTCTCGCTTCGATGCCTCCGGCGGACCGGGCGTATTTTCGCGACGCGGCTACTTGTTATGGGCAATTCACCCCTTCCGCTCCTCGATTTTCTTCTCAAGCCTCCGCTTCCATACCCATGGTGAATTTGGCACCCGTGTTGTAAGAACCACTGACAAAACTGTATTTGTTGATTGTTACACCACGGCGGCTTCTTTTGCGATGCGGAACGTGATGACGGCGGCAGCGAGGGTGTTCCAAGCTTCTTGGATGATTTGCAATCGATCGTATCGTTGGCGAATCCGGCGGAGGCCTTTGAGCCACCCGATCGTTCTCTCCACGACCCAACGCACCTTTCCCAGACCGCTGCCATGTTCGGTGCGGCGACGCGCGATGACCGGTTCGATGCCCAGCCAAACGAGCAGGGCCCGGGTGGCGTCACTGTCGTATCCGCGGTCCGCATAAACTTCGTCAGGCAATTCCTTGGGCCGGCCAGGCTTTCCTCCCACACGGGGAAAGTCGAGCACCGTCGGGAGGATTTGTCGGTGGTCGCTGGCGTTGGCGGCTGCCGTACGGATGGCCAGCGGGACTCCATTCCGATCGACCATCACGGTGTGTTTCGACCCGAGTTTGCGGCGGTCCACGGGGCTGGGGCCCGTCGCTTGGCCGCCTCCGAAGGCCCGCACGAACACGCCGTCGACGATCGCCGTGTGGTGCTCAAGTTCTCCGGCACGACGCAGCAATTTGAGCAAATGGACGTGCAGCCGATCCCAGACACCCATCTCTTCCCACTCCTGCAATCGGCGGTGTGCCGTCCGGCCCGAGCAACCAACCTCCAGCGGGACATCTTCCCAGCGAACGCCGGTGGTCAAGACGTACCAAATCACCTTCATCACTTGGCGATGCTTCGTTCTGGGTCGCCCACCTTGGGGTCCTACCGGTTGCTCCGGGGGTAGGTGCCGTTCCAGTTCTCGATAAAATTTCTCCGGCATACGTGCCTTCGCCATGACTCACCTCCCTCACGAATCGTTCGAAATGGGTGAATCGCGGCGCAAATTCCGTGCCAAAGTCGGTCAAAATGAATTCAGGTTTTGTCAGAGCTTCTTAGTTCGACTTTTGCAGTTTAGGCGGCCAAAGTCACCGCGTTTTCCAGGAGTTGTTTGATTTTTCGCGACCCTGGCCCACGTAAGGCTGTCAGTTACACACAAGTTTTTGGTTTTTTTTGGAATCGGTTCCAGGCGATGGCGAAGTCGGTCATGCGTCGCAGGCCGGTCCAGATGGGCTGGGGGCCGGGGGGACGATCGCCTCGGCGATTGTTGTAGCCTCCCAGTTCTGCCAGGATGCGAAGGAATCGATGCAGCGGAGGCGGCTTGAGTGGCGGCGGTTCGTCTGTGGCAATTTGCCAAGTCGGCTTCCATTCGGTCTCGGCGAAGATCGTCGTGCACGGCAGGTCGGGGCATTCGCGCCCGAGATACGTCAGATACATCACGCGCCAAGCGATGATCTTGTAAAACATCAAGCAGTTCTGCAGGCGATCGACGTGCTCCAGTTGAATCTCTTCGACGCGACAGCCCGTCTTGAACACGCGGAAGAAGATCTCGATATTCCAACGGGCCGCGTAGTAGTCGACCACGCGGAGCGCCGCTTCGGCCGTATCGACCGGCAACGAGCTGAGCAGTTTCCACCGGACCGCCGTGCCGTCCTCCGGCGGATGGATTTCTTCGACCAGCACCAGGCCGACGGTCACTTGCGGCAAACGACTCCGTGCGTGCGGCGGTTTCAGCGTGAATCGCCGGGCGCGGATCTCCAGGGTCGCGGTCCGCGCCTCGCGCTGGGGAGTCCGGGGCAGATCGATCGTTCGCGTGACGAGCACATCGGCGCGGCGGACTTCGTCCCACGCCTTCTTGTAAACGGCCGGCCCGGCCTGCGAGTCCCGCTCGGTCAGGCTGCGGACCTGCTTGGCGCGAATCACGAACTCCGCAGCCGCGGGCAGCTTCTCGGCCTCGACGAACAGGTCGTAAATGTCTCCTTCGCAATCGGCCAGACTCACGACTTGGACGTCAGGCGCGCGACCCGCCACGGCCGAGGCGAGACGATAGCCTTCAAGCCAGCGATAGCTTTCTTTCTCTTCCATCGGGTCGCTTTTGCGCTGGGGGCTCTGGCCGAGCGTCTCGGGCGCCCGATGGAAAAACTCGACGCCCAGAACGCCCAGGCAGAGCCCTTCCGGAGTGAAGGCCGCGTGCGTATGGTCGTAGAGCCCCTGCCGGTGCTCGCGATCGAGCACCCCCATCTGACGAGGCGGATGAGCCGTGTAGTCCAGTTCGGTCGTGTCTTGAACCATCAGCGCGACCGGTTGTTCTCGAATCCGCTCTTCGGTCGCCTCTTGATGAGGAGCGAGAATTTTTTCCGGCTGAACGCGGTTGTTGTCAAAAAAACGATAGGCGGCTTGCGTCTCGCTCCACCCGCGGCAGGCGGCGTTGACGCTGGCCCCCGGTTCGGCCGCCAGACGCTCGAGCAACTGGCCCGCCCGCTGGTTGAGTCGCTTATCGTTCAAGTCAATTCCTTCCAACTCCGCCCTGATTCGGCGACACATGGGAGACTCCTCGCACAGAGAGTAATGTCAGTTTGCCTAACCTCTCAGTGCGCAAATCCCATGCCAAACCAACGCCGATTGTGAAGAGTTTGTGTGTAACCAACAGGTGCAAGCACCCAGGCTACACGACAGCCGGTTCCAGCCAATGGAAACCCGACGCGTTAGCGAGGGGCGCACGGGTATCCGCGCGCGTATTCGGCCGTGTTCCTCGTTTTATCGATTCGTGCGTTTGGGCGAGTATTCGCACCAGACAGAAGATGTGAGATTCGCACTCACTAACGTTTTTAGCTTA
>JBCBSA010000374.1:0-2956 GCA_039819425.1 Planctomycetota bacterium | reverse complement strand
CTCCTCGACCGCCGCACCAAGCTTGAACGCGACGACGTCGCCCTGCTCCGCCTCGAACAGCTGTATCCGTTCCCCGTCGACGAGCTCACCGCCGCCCTCGAGCCCTACGGCGACGACATGACCGTCACCTGGGTCCAGGAAGAGCCCCGCAACATGGGTGCCTGGCAGTTCCTCAAGGGCGGCTTCGGCTACCAACTCCTCGGCCGCTGGAAAATGGACCGCATCACCCGCCCCCCCTCCGCCAGCCCCGCCACCGGCTCCAAAGCCGCCCACGCCATCGAGCAAGAGGATATCCTCAAACAAGCGTTTGACCTCTCTTAACCCCGCCCCGATCAGAAACCACCCATGCCCACCGAATTGATCGTCCCGGAAGTCGGCGAGTCCATCACCGAAGTCGAGATCGGAGCCTGGCAGGTCGAAGAGGGCCAGGCCGTCAAGAAAGACGACGTCCTCGTCGAGATCGAGACCGACAAGGTCACCCAGGAGCTCTACGCCCCCGCCGACGGCGTCGTCTCCAACATCGCCCACGCCCAAGGCGACAACGTGGCCGTCGGCACCGTCATCGGCACCTTCGAAGAAGGCGCCTCCGGAAGCAGCGACTCCAAGCCGAAGGCTGCGGAGCCCCCGAAAGGGGGCGGCAAAGCCTCGGATACCCCCCCGGAACAACCCTCCAAGTCCGGCCCCGAGCACGCCGATGACCACGCTGCTGAAGCTCCCGTCCCCGCCGGCGAACCCGCCAGCGGTGCCGACGTGGTCATCATGCCCGCCGCCCAGCGCCTCCTGAGCGAGCACGACCTCGACCCCGCCGCCATCACCCCCACCGGCCCCGGCGGCCGCCTCCTCAAAGAAGACGTCCAGAACTATCTCAACAACGGTAACGGCTCCCCCAAAGGCTCGGGCACTTCAGTGCCGGTGAGCCCTCCGCCCAAGTCCACTCTTCAACCTTCCGCTTCTGCCGCGGAAACTTCCGGTGGCACTTCCGGGGGGGGAGACAGGTCCGAGGAGGTCGTCCCCATGACCTCCCTCCGCCGCCGCATCGCCGCCAACCTCGTCGACGCCCAGCAGACCGCCGCGCTGCTCACCACCTTCAACGAAGTCGACATGACCGCCGTCATGGCCTTCCGCAGCCAGTACAAAGACACCTTCGAGAAAACCCACGGCGTCAAGCTCGGCTTCATGTCCTTCTTCGTCAAGGCCAGCATCGACGCCCTCAAGCAGTGCCCCGCCATCAACGCCGAGGTCCGCGGCACCGACATCGTCTACAAGAACTACTACGACATCGGCATCGCCATCGGCGGCGGCAAGGGCCTGGTCGTCCCCATCCTCCGCAACGCCGAACGCATGTCTTTCGCCGACGTCGAGAAGTCCATCGTCGATTACGCCACCAAAGCCAAGGCCAACAAGCTCGGCCTCGACGACCTCACCGGCGGCACCTTCACCATCACCAACGGCGGCATCTACGGCTCCCTCCTGTCCACCCCCATCGTCAACCCCCCCCAGTCCGGCGTCCTGGGCATGCACGGCATCGTCCGCCGCCCCATCGCCGTCCACCCCGGCACCCCGAAGGAAGCCATCGAGGTCCGCCCGATGATGTACGTCGCCTTGACCTACGACCACCGCATCGTCGACGGCCGCGAAGCCGTGACCTGCCTCAAACGCATCAAAGACACCCTCGAAGACCCCGCCCGCATGCTGGTGGAGGTGTAATTTTTGGGTCGGCACCAAATACTCGGGTATATGAATGGTGAAAAGAGGGATATGCGGGTTTTACGACATCCTCGGATACCGCTCATTTCTAGCGAACTGTGAGACAGAGGGTGCTTCAAAAGTTCTTGGGTTAATGAATAACCTGGAGAATAATTTATCCAATGATTTGGTGAACTCGCTCTTACACACTGAGGGTGAAGAGCGGGCAAAAGAAGTCGCTTCGCTAGTCAATTGGTTTGTATTTTCAGACACGATTATCGTCTATTCTCATTTTGAAGACGGTGAGCAGTGGCAAGATCGATCGAACCGTTGGACAATGATGAACTATGTGTGCATGCTTTTATGGCGTCGCATATTTTCATATGGTCTACCCATTCGCGGACTAATCCACTGCGGTGAATTTGCTGTTGACCAACGCTCTTTTGTGGGCCAGGCAATTGTTGAAGCTTATGACTTGTCTAACAAAATGAATCTGTCAGTGACTGCTTACACCAGCCAAGCCCAAAAACAGCTTCATGAGGATAAGAAATCAGAAGAGGTAAATAATAAAGAAAGGCTACTGCTGCCAAGTTGGATGCCGGCGCAACTGTTTGAATATAGCGTTCCGATGAAAAATTTATCGGCGTCACGTATGTTGGTTCAGAACCCTCTTGCAATGACCTTAGAGGATCAAGCCGAATTTCTAGGTTTTGATTTGCGCGATTATGTTCACTCGATGATGTCTTTGCACAACAAAGACATCACCGAACCGGTTTACCCTAAATTCAGTAATACTGAATTGTACTTGCGAACATGTAAATCACGAATCAAAGCAATGTTTGATCGAGATAAGAGCAGGTAGAGTCGGTTTCATATGGTCATTGCCAGGTGCCACACCTTGACGGCTTTGCGTCAAGGTGTGCGGGTTGAGTTAATGTTTGTCGCCACACCTTGATCCCCAGGGATCAAGGTGTGGCACCCAAGAGCCGAATTAAGGTCGTTAGATCGTGGTGGCGATCGGTGGTCGTTGGTCGTTGACCGCGGGCTGTTGGCCGTGGAGTCATGGGGTCCAGAAGCGGACGCCTTCGCTCGGTGGGGACGGCGTGGGGTTGGCGTTGGAGACCGGGGTCGCTTGAGCGGTTTCGTGAGCGGGGTGGGTGGTGATGAAGCGAACGGGGTCGGGGGTGGGCGGTTCGGGGGTCACGGTGGCGAAGCGTGGGGGCTCGCGGAGGGCGGCGGTGAGGTTGTCGACGGCGGCGGTCAGGTTGTC